>JAZOSY010000020.1:0-3859 GCA_045657385.1 Faecousia sp.
CGACTACATCGTAGACGAAAAATCCCGCAGTGTATCCTTAACCGCCGCCGGTATTGCCAAGGCGGAGAAATTCTTCGGCCTTGAGAACCTGGGCGACCCGGAAAATGCCACCATTTCCCACCACATCAACCAGGCCATGAAAGCCCGTGGCATTATGAAACGGGACATCGACTATGTGATCAAAGACGGCGAAATTATCATCGTGGACGAATTCACCGGCCGACTGATGTACGGTCGCCGCTATAACGAAGGTCTGCACCAGGCCATCGAAGCCAAGGAAAAGGTGAAGGTGGCCAGCGAGAGCAAGACCCTTGCCACCATTACATTCCAGAACTTCTTCCGTCTTTACGACAAGCTGTCCGGCATGACCGGTACGGCACTGACCGAAGAAGAAGAATTCGGCGCCATTTACCGACTGGATGTGGTGGAAATCCCCACCAACCGCCCTGTTGCCAGACTGGACCGCCCCGACGTGGTTTACAAGACCGAGGCGGGCAAATTCCGCGCGATTATTAAGCAGGTGGAAGCGTGCCACGCTAAGGGTCAGCCTGTGCTGGTGGGTACGGTTTCCATTGAAAAGAGCGAAATTTTGAGCAAACTGCTCAAGCGCACCGGTGTTCCCCACAACGTGCTGAACGCCAAGTTCCACGAGCAGGAAGCCCAGATTGTTGCCCAGGCCGGTAAATTCGGCGCGGTGACCATCGCCACCAATATGGCAGGCCGTGGTACGGATATTATGCTGGGCGGCAACCCGGAATTTATGGCTATGAGCGAGCTGCGCAAGGGTGACTACACAGAAGAACTTTTGGCCCAGGCCAACGCCTATTCCGAAACCGATGACGGAGAAATTCTCGCCATTCGGGAGCGTTACAGAACCCTTTTGCAGCAATATAAGGACCAAATGGCCCAGGAGGCTGAACAAGTTCGCCAAGCAGGCGGTCTGTTCATCATCGGCACAGAGCGCCACGAATCCCGTCGTATTGACAACCAGCTGCGCGGTCGTTCCGGCCGTCAGGGTGACCCGGGCGAGAGCCGGTTCTATCTGAGCCTGCAGGACGATTTGATGCGTCTGTTCTCCTCTGACCGGATTATGGGCATGATGAATGCGCTGGGTCTGGACGAGGACACCCCCATCGATGCAAAAATCCTCTCCGGCGCGGTGGAAAATGCCCAAAAGGCTGTGGAAAGCCGCAACTTCCGTTCCAGAAAGAGCGTTCTGGAGTACGACGATGTGATGAACACCCAGCGTGAGGTGATTTACGCCCAGCGGCAAAAGGTGCTGGACGGCGAGGACCTGCACGAAAGCATTCTGTCTATGCTCCGGGAGGCGGTGGAGGGTGCAATCTCCCAGGCCACCGAAGAAACCGGCGGCATCGCAGACGCGTCTGCACTGGCCTCTTTGGAAAAATCCATGGGCGGCATTTACTTCCCCATTGGCACAAAGCTGACCTGCGAAAATCCCGACGGTTTGGCAGACGGCCTTTACGCTTTGGCTCTGCAGACCTACGAAAAGAAAGAAGCCGCCTATGGCGAGGGTATGATGCGCGAATTGGAGCGCGTTGTTATGCTCCGGGTGGTTGACGAATACTGGATGGACAACATCGACGCTATGGACGATTTGAAGCAGGGCATCGGTCTTAGAGCCTACGGCCAGCACGACCCGGTGGTTGCTTACAAAGAGGAAGGCTACCAGATGTTCAGCGCAATGGTTGCCGCCATTCGCGAGGAGACGGTGCGCCGTCTGTTCCTGGTGCAGCTGCGACCCACCCAGGAAGTGAAGCGTGAAAAGGTAGCCAAGGAGACCGGCGCAGTTGGTTCTTCCGACTCGGTGGTCAAGAAGCAGCCTGTCCGCAACAGCAATAAGGTAGGCCCCAACGACCCCTGCCCCTGCGGCAGCGGCAAGAAGTATAAAAAGTGCTGCATGCAGAACGACAAGACGAATTGAGAATTCAGAATGGAGAATGGAGAATTAAGGTGTCGCCTGCGGCGACAGATTCCAATCATTTCCACACACAACCACAACAATTCTCAATTCTCAACTCTCAATTCTCAATTAAGATAGTATTATGTCTGTTATTATCAAAAAATTTGGTTCTTTAGAACTTTTAACGGCGGAAAACATCACCGCCGCGCACGCTTTCACTACCCGTTTGGGCGGTGTGAGCCGGGATTATCTTGAAAGCCTGAATTTGGGCGCCCATCGGGGCGACGACCCCAAAAATGTGGCGGAAAATTATCGGCTTTTGGGGCAGGCGCTTGGTTTTTCCATTCCCCAACTGGTGCTGACCAACCAGGTCCACGGGGATACGGTGCGTGTTGTCACGAAATCCGACGCAAAAAACAGCGTTTCCAACCGGGACTACCCGGAGTGCGACGGTCTTGTGACCAATGACCCGGGTGTGGCCTTAATGGTCTTTTCCGCCGATTGCACGCCGATTTTATTCTATGACCCGGTCACGGGCGCGGTGGGCGCGGCTCACGCAGGCTGGCGTGGCACAGCCTTAAAAATCGCCGCCACGGTGGTAGAAACGATGGTTTCCGCCTTCGGCTGCGACCCCAAAAACATCTGCGCCGCCATCGGCCCTAACATCGGCTCTTGCTGTTTTGAAACGGACAACGATGTTCCCGACGCCATGCTGGAGGCCTTCGGAAGTGAAGCAAACGCCTTTATTACCCCGAAAAACGGCAAGTTTTTCGTAGACCTGAAGGGCTTAAATGCCCTTTCCCTGCGCCAAGCCGGCGTAGAAAACATTGAAATTTCCACGCACTGTACCGCCTGTCGGCCGGACCTATTTTGGTCTCACCGGGTGACACGGGGTCACCGTGGCTCCCAAGGCGCGGTGATTATACGCTAAAAAGAAGGAGGAGAGAAAATGAAACGCCTGTTGGCCCTGCTTTTGTGTCTGTGCCTGGCGCTTTGCGGCTGTGCAACCACCGATTCGGCCCATGTTCCTACCGGCGACGGTCTTAGCTACGACGAAGACTATATCGGCCCGGTCAGCCCCAAGCCCGACGACGAGCAAAACACCCAATCTCTCAGCCTGCCTTACTATAAGGACCATTCCTTAAACCCCTATCTTTGCACCGATTTTACCAATCGGGCGCTGTTAACCCTTATCTATCAGGGACTGTTTTTCGTGGACAGAAATTATGTGGCAGAGCCGATTCTGTGCAAATCCTTCACCGTTACAAACGACCTGAAAACCTACACCTTCTATCTGGAGCAGGCCACATTCTCCGACGGCACTACGCTGACCGCCAACGACGTGGTGACCAGCCTGACCGCCGCCCAAAACAGCGACTTTTATAGGGGTCGCTTCCTCCACGTTGCCGGCATTACCGCCACCGAAGACGGCGGTGTTATGATTATCTTGAACACACCGGTGGAAAATCTGCCCCTTTTGCTGGACATTCCCATTGTGCCTGCCGCACAGGTAGGCGCGCCCAACCCTCTTGGCACCGGCCCGTACAGCCTGTACTCCGCTTCCGGCGGTGACAGTTTGCGCAAGCGCACCAACTGGTGGTGCCACCCCAATATGCCTATTACAGCAGACACCATCACCCTGTTTTCTGCCGAATCTCCCAACCATATCCGGGACCAGTTCGAGTTCGAGGATTTGAGCCTGGCCTGTGTTGACCCCGGCTCTGACCGCTATGCGGACTACCGATGCGACTTCGAGCTGTGGGATTGCGAAAACGGCATTTTCCTGTACCTGGCCACCTCCCGGGACAGCGAAGTGTTCCAAAACGACGCTCTGCGCGCTGCCCTGACCTACGCGGTAGACAGAGATCTGCTGGTTTCCGACTACTACCGGGACTTTGCCCGGTCCGCCACTCTGCCGGCTTCGCCCGCGTTCCC
>JAZOSY010000021.1:0-5175 GCA_045657385.1 Faecousia sp.
TGGCTGTGGACCGGCGATATGGCCCGTATGGACGAAGAGGGCTTCATCTACTTGGTGGACCGCAAGAAGGACGTTGTTATTTCCGGCGGTGAGAACCTGTATCCCGTCCAGATTGAAGACTTCCTCCGCGGCTTTGATAAGATCAAGGACGTGGCGGTCATCGGTCTGCCCGACCCCCGTCTGGGCGAAATTGCCGCAGCCATCGTGGAGATCAAGGACGGCGTGACCTGCACCGAGGCAGAGATCAACGCCTTCTGCGAGGGTATGCCCCGATACAAGCGTCCCAAGCAGATCATCTTTGACCGCATCCCCAGAAATCCCACCGGCAAGATCGAAAAGCCGGTGCTGCGTGAAAAATATTGTCAGGGTCGTTTGGTGGAGTCTCAGATCACCGGTTGATTTCCAACGGCTCTGCAGAAAGACTGAGCATTACATATGGATCTTCTCATTAAGCTGCCGATGGTCCTGATTTTCTTTGCGATCATGATCGGCATCGGCATCTACTGCAAAAAGAAAGCCACCGATGTGGACGGTTTCGTCTTGGGCGGCCGCAGCGTGGGCCCGTGGCTGACCGCCTTTGCTTACGGCACCTCCTATTTTTCTGCGGTGGTGTTCGTGGGCTATGCTGGTCAGTTTGGCTGGAAGTACGGCATTGCCGCCACTTGGGTGGGCATCGGAAATGCGCTGATCGGCTCGCTGATCGCTTGGGCGCTCCTTGGCCGCCGCACCCGTGTTATGACCCAGCATTTGGGCAGCGCGACGATGCCCCAATTCTTCGACAAGCGGTTTGACAGCAAGGGCTTGAAGCTGGCCGCTTCCGCTATCATCTTCATCTTTTTGATCCCCTACACCGCGTCACTGTATAACGGTCTGAGCCGCCTGTTCGGTATGGCCTTCAACATCGATTACGCGGTATGCGTCATTGTTATGGCGGTCATCACCGCCGCATATGTGATCGTAGGCGGCTATATGGCAACGGCCATCAACGATTTTATCCAAGGCATCATTATGATCGTGGGCATCATCGTGGTGATCGCCGCAGTCCTGAAAGGGCAGGGGGGCTTCGCTGAAGCCTTTGAAAGCTTGGGTCAGGTCGCCGATGGCGCGAACCAAACCTCCGGCGCGTTCAATTCTCTTCTTGGCCCGGACCCCAAAAATCTGCTGGGCGTGGTGATCCTCACCTCCCTTGGCACTTGGGGACTTCCCCAGATGGTGCAGAAGTTCTACGCCATCAAAAGCGAAAAGGCCATCAATAAGGGCATGGTGATCTCCACCCTGTTTGCCCTGATCGTGGCAGGCGGTTGCTACTTCTTAGGCGGCTTTGGTCGGCTTTTCTCCGACCGTGTGGATGTGGCGACGGAGGGCTTCGATGCCATCGTTCCTGCGATGCTTTCGGACCTGTCTCCGTTTTTGATCGCCGTGGTGGTCATTTTGGTTATGTCTGCCTCTATGTCCACGCTGTCTTCGCTGGTTTTGACCTCTAGCTCCACCTTGACGCTGGACTTCATCAAGGGCAACATCGCCAAGAAAATGGACGAAAAGAAGCAGCTGCTTACCATTCGTCTGCTGATTTTGGTGTTCATTCTCATCTCTGTTGTGCTGGCGCTGATCCAGTATAACTCCAGCGTGACCTTTATTGCCCAGCTGATGGGCATTTCCTGGGGCGCATTGGCCGGTGCATTTTTGGCGCCGTTCCTGTTCGGCCTGTACTGGAAGAAGACCACCAAAGCCGCCGTTTGGACCAGCTTTGTGTTCTCTGCGGTTGTGATGCTCAGCAACATCATCTTCCCCCAGTTTTTCCCTGCGCTTTTGCGCTCTCCCATCAATGCCGGCGCCTTTTGCATGCTGGCAGGACTGATCCTTGTGCCTGTGGTCAGCCTGTTTACTAAAAAACCCGATGCAGAGCATATCCGGCAGGTGTTCTCCTGCTATGATCGCGCCGCATCTGATTCTTCCGAAGATACCAAGGAGGTAGTGAAACAATGAAAACACTGATGCTTGGCAACGAGGCCGTTGCCAGAGGTCTGTATGAAGGCGGCTGCAGCTTCGTATCCAGCTATCCCGGCACTCCCAGTACCGAGATCACCGAGTGCATTGCCGCCTATAAAGAAGTTTACGCCGAGTGGGCGCCCAACGAAAAGGTAGCCATGGAAGCAGCCTTTGGCGCAAGCCTTGCCGGCAAGCGCAGCTTCTGCGCTATGAAGCACGTTGGCCTGAATGTGGCGGCCGACCCTCTGTCCCCCATCGCCTATCCCGGCGTGAATGCAGGTATGATCATTGGCGTTGCGGATGATGCCGGTATGCACTCCTCCCAGAACGAGCAGGACTCCCGTCACTACGCAAGAGCCTCCAAGATCCCTATGCTGGAGCCTGCAGACTCTGCCGAAGCCATCGCCTTCACCAAGCTGGCCTACGAGCTTTCCGAAGAGTTTGACACCCCTGTTTTCATTAAAATGTGTACCCGTGTTTCCCACTCTCAGAGCATCGTGGAGCCCGGCGAGCGCATCGAGGTTAGCAAGACCTATGAAAAGAATCCGCAGAAGTACATTATGATGCCCGGCAATGCCAAGATGCGCCACCCCTTCGTGGAAGAGCGCACCCGTAAGCTGGTAGCTTGGGCAGAAAATTGTGATATTAACCGCATCGAAGAGGGCGCTGACCGCTCTGTGGGTATCATCACCTCCTCCACCTCTTACCAGTATGTGAAGGAGGTCTGCGGCGACAAGTACCCGGTTATGAAGCTGGGTATGATCTGGCCGATGCCTGAGCAGAAGATCAAGGATTTTGCCGCTTCCGTGGACACCTTGGTCGTGGTTGAGGAGCTGGATAGCTTCATCGAAAACCATTGCAAGCAGTTGGGTCTTGCCTGTGTGGGCAAGGAGAAGTTCTCCTGCATCGGCGAATTTTCTCAAAACCTGATCGCTGAAAAAATGGGTGTGGAAATTGCTCCCGGCACAAAGCTGGAGACCGCTATTCCCAACCGTCCTCCCGTTATGTGCGCCGGCTGCCCCCACCGCGGTCTGTTCTATACCTTGGCAAAGAACAAGGTAACGGCCTTGGGCGACATTGGCTGCTACACCTTGGGCGCTGTGCCGCCTCTGGCTGCGCTGGACACCACCATTTGTATGGGCGCATCTATCTCCGGTATGCACGGCTTCGTGAAGTCCGGCGGCGCTGAGGGAAAGAAGGTCGTGGCAGTGATCGGCGACTCCACCTTTATGCACTCCGGTATGACCGGCCTTGTGAATATGGCCTATAACGATTCCTGCGGAACCGTCATCATCGTGGACAACTCCATCACCGGCATGACCGGCCACCAGCAGAATCCCACCACCGGCTTCAACCTGAAGGGAGACCCCGCTGCAAAGATCGATCTGGAATCCTTGTGCCGGGCCGTTGGTATCCGCCGAGTCAGAGTGGTCGATCCTTATGATCTGGCCGCATGCGATGCAGCTATCAAGGAAGAAACTGCGGTCAATGAGCCTTCTGTCATCATTTCCCGTCGTCCCTGCGCGCTGCTGAAATATGTGAAGCACAAAAAGCCCATCATTGCTGATGACCATAAGTGCGTGGGCTGCAAGGCTTGTATGAAGATCGGATGCCCGGCCATCAGCATCGTTGACGGCAAGGCCAAGATCGACAACACCCTCTGCACCGGCTGCGGTGTCTGCGCTCAGTTGTGTAAGCTGGATGCGCTGCAGGCAGCAAAGGAGGTCTAAGTATGAAAACACAGAATATTATGATTGTTGGTGTTGGCGGACAGGGAAGTCTGCTGGCCTCTAAGCTCTTAGGCCGTATGCTGCTGCAGAAAGGCTATGACATCAAGGTTTCCGAGGTCCACGGTATGAGCCAGCGCGGCGGCAGCGTGGTCACCTATGTCCGTTTTGGCGACAAGGTCTATTCTCCCGTGATCGATAAGGGCGAGGCCGACATTATCGTTTCCTTTGAGTTGCTGGAAGCCGCCCGTTGGACGGAATTCTTAAAGCCCGGCGGCAGAATCATCGTCAACACCCAGAAAATTTCCCCTATGCCCGTCATCACCGGCGCAGCCGAGTATCCTCAGGGTCTTGTGGAGCAGATGCTTACTTCCGGCCTGAATGTGGATGCCTTTGATGCGCTGGCGCTGGCCGAGCAGGCAGGTTCCTCCAAGGCAGTCAATATCGTCCTGATGGGCTATTTGTCCCGTTACTTCGAATTTGCCGAGGAAGAGTGGCTGGATGCCATCGAAAAGAGCGTTCCGGCAAAGTTCCTGGAGCTGAATAAGACAGCATTCCGGTTGGGTCGCAAGGCATAAAGGAAGAAGGCAAGAAAAAATGGCAAAGTACTATCAACCTGAAATTGAAACTGCCTCTCGCGAGCAGATCAAGGCTTGGCAGGACGAGCGCCTGGTTAAGCAGGTGCAGCATGTCTGGGACAATGTGCCTTACTATCGCAAAAAGATGGAAGAAAAGGGTCTGACCCCTGCCGACATTCAAAGCACCGCAGATTTACACAAGCTGCCGTTTCTGACCAAAAACGACCTGCGAGAAGCCTATCCCTATGGTCTGGCCGGTAAGCCTATGTCCGAATGTGTCCGCATCCATTCCACCTCCGGCACCACCGGTAAGCGTGTTGTGGCTTTCTACACCCAGCACGATATTGACCTGTGGGAGGATTGCTGCGCCCGTGCCATTATGGCCGCCGGCGGCGACAAGGAGGATGTGGTGCAGGTGGCCTACGGCTACGGTCTGTTCACCGGTGGCGCCGGACTCCACGGCGGCTCCCACAAGGTGGGCAGCCTGACCCTGCCTATGTCCTCCGGCAACACCGATCGGCAGCTGCAGTTTATGACCGATCTTGGTTCTACTATTTTGTGCTGCACACCCTCTTACGCAGCCTATCTGTCCGAGACCATTCACGAGCGTGGCCTGCGCGATCAGATCAAGCTGAAGGCCGGCATCTTCGGCGCTGAGGCTTGGAGCCAAAAGATGCGCGAGGATATTGAAAAGGGTCTCGGCATCAAAGCTTATGACATTTACGGCCTGACCGAAATTTCCGGCCCCGGCGTCGCCTATGAGTGCGAAGCACAGACCGGCATGCACATCAACGAGGACCACTTCATCGCCGAGATCATCGATCCCGAAACAGAAGAGGTTCTGCCCGAAGGCGAAAAGGGCGAGCTGGTGTTCACCTGCA
>JAZOSY010000022.1:0-13702 GCA_045657385.1 Faecousia sp.
GCCTCGCGGTGCTGGAAGAAGATGTCGTCGTTTTCGTGGCTACCACGCATTGCGGGGCGCTCGGGGTTCAGAGAGTGCTTGCGGAACTCAGCCACAGCCTCCATGTTGGTCATTTCCTTCAGGTCCTCGTAGTCCCAGATAGCAACCTTCTGGATCTCGTGAGAGGTACGGAAACCGTCGAAGAAGTTGATGAAGGGAACGCGGCCTTCGATGGTTGCCAGGTGAGCAACAGCAGCCAGATCCATAACTTCCTGCACATTGGACTCAGCCAACATAGCGAAACCGGTCTGACGGCAGGCGTAAACGTCGGAGTGGTCACCGAAGATGTTCAGAGCCTGAGCAGAAACGGTACGAGCAGAAACATGGAATACGCTGGGCAGCAGCTCGCCTGCGATCTTGTACATGTTGGGGATCATCAGCAGAAGACCCTGAGAAGCGGTGTAAGTGGTGGTCAGAGCACCGGCGGCCAAAGAGCCGTGAACAGTACCTGCAGCACCGGCCTCGGACTGCATCTCAACAACAGTAACGCGATCGCCGAAGATGTTTTTACGACCTGCAGCGGACCACTGGTCAACATAGTCGGCCATGGGGCTGGAGGGGGTAATGGGGTAGATGCCAGCAACCTCGGTAAAGGCATAGCTGACGTGGGCAGCAGCAGTGTTGCCGTCCATAGTTTTGAACTTTCTTGCCAAAATGAAATACCTCCTAATGTAGTCATTCTTCAACCAAGTAATAATACCACCAAAAAAGGAATTTGTAAAGCGAAATCGATGAACAAAATGTGAAAATATGCAAAAAATTTACGAAAATATAACAGCTTTTGCTGAAACGGTACGATTCGCGTAAAAGACGGATAAAAAAAGAATTGTCTTTTCTTCTTTCTTGGGGTATTATGTAAGAAATACCAAAACAAGGAGGGATAGACATTGATTTGCAGCATTTATACCATGGGCATTAACGGCATTCAAGGCAGTCCCGTTACGGTTGAGTGCTATATCTCCAACGGATTGCCCGGTTTTGATATTGTTGGTCTGCCCGATGCGGCTGTAAAAGAGGCCCGTGAACGGGTTCGCGCTGCGGTGAAAACCAGTGGTCTGAAATTTCCCTCCAGCAGAATCACGGTGAATCTGGCGCCGGCAAGCCTTAAGAAAGCCGGTACCCATTACGATCTACCGATTCTGCTTAGCATCCTGTCTGCCAGCGGTCTAGTAAAACGTCCGAAATCCTCTTGCGCTTTCTTGGGTGAAGTGAGTTTGGACGGTCAAATTCGCAGCGTTTCCGGCGTACTGCCTATGGCAATTGCAGCCAAGAAGGCCGGCTTTGAAACCATCTATGTGCCTGCAGAAAATGCCGCCGAAGCCACCTTGGCAAGAGGCCCTGCCATTATCCCCGTGCATACTGTGAAAGAATTGACAGATGCTTTAAATGAAGAAACGGAGCTTCCGGAAGAGCCGATTTGGGTACCCCAGCGTCACGATGAAGCCATTTTGGATTTCAAGGATGTGATGGGTCAGGAAGATGTAAAGCGCGCCATGGAAGTAGCCGCGGCTGGCAGCCATAATATACTGCTGGTTGGCCCTCCCGGCTCGGGCAAGAGTATGCTCAGTAAGCGCCTGCCGTCGATACTTCCCGACATGACTTGGGACGAATCGCTGGAGGTAACGCAAATTTACTCGGTTATGGGTATGGTTTCTGCAGAAAATCCCTTGGTGCAGCAGCGACCCTTCCGCAGCCCTCACCATACGGTGTCTAACGCAGGTCTTGCCGGTGGCGGCACCAATCCCAGACCCGGTGAAAACTCCTTGGCTCATAAGGGCGTTTTGTTCTTAGACGAATTGCCCGAGTTCCATAAAGATACCTTGGATATGATGCGCCAGCCCTTGGAAGACGGTCAGGTTACCATCTCCCGAGTAGCAAGCTCCGTCACCTACCCGGCGGAATTTATGCTTGTCTGCGCTATGAACCCCTGTAAGTGTGGTTGGTACGGTGACCCCTCCGGCCGCTGCACCTGCACAGAATTCTCCGTTAATAACTATCGCAGCCGCATATCCGGCCCGATGCTTGACCGTATCGACATCATTATGGAAGTGCCTGCGGTGAATTTTGAAGAACTGCGCCGCCGTCAGGAGGCAGAACCATCTTCTGCTATTAAAGAACGCGTTAACAAGGCAAGAGCACGTCAGCATAAACGGTTCGGCGAATTTTCCGGTATGTGCAACGCCCGTATGGGCCCCAACGAGCTGCGGCAGCATTGCCGGTTGGACGAAGAAAGCGAGCTGCTGATGAAGCAGGCCTTTGATGCCTTTGGTCTGACCGCCCGTAGCTACGATAGAATATTAAAGCTGGCAAGAACTATTGCGGACTTGGACGGTGCAGAGGAGATCACAGCCACCCATATTGCCGAAGCAATCCAGTACCGCACGGTAGAACTTTAAAAGTGAGGAACAAAAGTTGAAAGAGATTTTTCTGTTAAAATTGGGCGAAATCGTGCTCAAAGGCGCAAATAAGCGCCAATTTGAAGATAAATTGCGTCAAAATGTCCGCCGCAGAATGAAAGCCTACGGCAACTTTGATGTGTATTTGATGCAGTCCACAGTCTATGTTGAGCCTATGGACGAGCTGTGCGATATGGACGGCGCTTGGGATGCCTGCCACGCCATCTTCGGCCTTGTCAGCCTGTGCCGCTGCCGCGCCTGCGAAAAGGACATCGAAAGCATCTACAAAACCGTAGAGGAGTACTTGGGCGACGATCTGGATATGGCGCCCTCCTTCAAGGTGGAGTCCAAGCGCTCCGATAAGCGCTTCCCCATGACATCAATCGAAATTTCCCAGGAAATTGGCGGCAGACTGGCAGAAAGCCATCCTACCTGCAAGGTGGAAATGCGCAAGCCTGCCTATACTGTCTATGTAGAAGTCCGCGATCTGGCGGCCTATGTCCACGGCCCTGCAGAGCCGGGTGCCGGCGGTCTGCCTACCGGTGTGGGCGGACGGGCAATGTGCCTGCTCTCCGGCGGTATCGACTCTCCTGTGGCGGCCTATATGATCGCCAAGCGCGGTGTTGAGGTGGAATGCGTCCATTTCTTCTCCTATCCTTATACTTCCGAGCTTGCCAAGGCCAAGGTACTGGAGCTGGCAAGACTTGTCACCAAGTACTGCGGCAGAATGACCGTGAATATTGTCGGCTTCACCAAGATTCAGGAAGAGATCCGCGATAACTGCCCCGAGGAATTCTTCACCCTGATTATGCGCCGGTTTATGATGGAGATCTCCCAGCGCATCGGCGTGCAGGACGGTTGCGGCGCGCTGATCACCGGTGAGAATTTAGGACAAGTTGCCAGCCAGACTATGCAGGCTATGCAGGTCACCGGTGCGGTGGTGGACATCCCCGTGTTTATGCCCCTGATCGGTATGGATAAAGAGGAGATCGTGACCATCGCCCGGAAAATCGGCACAATGGATACCTCCGTTTTGCCCTACGAGGATTGCTGCACGGTCTTTACACCCAAGCACCCCAAGACAAAGCCCACCGTCAGCCAGCTGCTTAATGCAGAAAAGAAGCTGGACAGAGAAGCTCTCATTTTGCAGGCTCTCGAAAATGTGGAAAAGATCACGGTGAAGTACGATGACGAGCCTTTCCTGTAATGTAATTGAAAAGCTTGCCGGCAAAACACTTGTCACTGCCGAAAGCTGTACCGGCGGTGGTATCGGCGCAGCCTTAACGGCTGTTCCCGGCAGTTCTGCGGTTTATAAGGGCGGTATTATTTGTTACACCAACTGGGTCAAGCAGAATATTCTGGGTGTCGACGAAAAGATACTTGCAGAGTGCGGTGCGGTTTCCGAGCCTGTGGCAATTCAAATGGCAAAAGGCGCAAGAAATGTACTGCAGGCGGATATTGCTCTGTCCGTAACCGGCCTTGCCGGCCCAAGCGGCGATGAATACGGAAACCCTGTTGGAACGGTGTTCGTTGGCTACTGCGATGCACAAAAAGCCTATGCCAAAAAGTTCTGTTTTGCAGGCGATAGGGAAGCGGTCAGAACCCAAGCGGTTCAGGCTGCATTAGAAACTGTTTTAAGCGAACTGTAATAAAAAACTTTCGAAGCAAGTTGCTTCGGAAGTTTTCTTTTAATTTACGATTTTCTTGATCCACTTTTCGTGGAAGGGGAGGAAGATTTCTGCAACCGGGCCAACCAGGAATGCGCAGATAATGGTGCCGATATTGGCAACACCACCCAGCAGGAAGCCGATTAGCACAAAACTGAAATCCACAATGATTCGGATAATGCCGAACTTCTTATGTAGCTTGTCGCTGATAGAAATTGCCACCAAATCGTTGGGGCCAACACCTGCATCCGATTGCATCACGATGGTCATACCAAACGCCAGAATCAGACAACCAGCCGCCAAAATCGCAAGCCGCAGAATGAAAGGCAGATTCTCATTAATGATGCTACGCAGCAGCCAGTCGAACATATCGATAATGGGACCGCCGCAGATCATACATACAACCGTGCCGATTTTGATGTAACTTCTGTCAACAAACAGCAGAGCGATGATGATCAAAAAGCAGATGGCCATATGGGTGTTGCCGTGGGTCAGGAAACCCATAAAAGGAATTTTGGTAACCACATTGTGAATGCCCTGCACCAAAACGTTAAAGGGATCAGAACCCAAATTGGAAAGCAAAAACAATGTAACGCCCAAATGTGCGATGGTCAGACCAATCAGCAGAATAATCAGTTTTTTAATAAGTTTTACCATCGTAATACCTCAACATCACTGGGGGTTGGAACGCTTTTTGCTTTTCAAAGTAAAAGCAAGTACCCATAATAAGCAATCAGCAGCAATGAAAACTATGTTGTGTGCCAGAATCATCAGGAATGTATAAAAAATAGCCACAGGAACAGACCAATTTGCTTTCAGGGCAATAGATATTTCAGTCGGAATAAAAATGCAGTTCACAACAATCAAACTCGCTAAATGTTCTTTAGCTTTCAGCACGAACAAGCAATCATTCTTGAAACTCTTTTGTTTTGAATCCATATATTCAAAATATCTGTTTTGCACAGCTAGATTGCGCATTTTTAAGATGAACACGAACACCAACGAGCCGATTACACACAGAATATAGGTAAGAGCCTTCATAATCGGTCTTAGGTTGGGAATGTAATTATAAATATAAGCACAGGCATAAATGATAACCAAGCACAAAATGAAGATTGCGCCCGATAATATAAATCGTTTCAGCATTAGCCTTGGCATAGAAATCACCTCCACTAAATTATACCTTTTCCCGGAAAAGAAGTCAAGGAAAAGCAAAAGCTTCCGCAAAACCTGCGAAAGCTTTTGTTTTTTCTTTTTACCAAGAGATGCAGATGAAGTTGTTCTTGGTAACGGTTACATTCGCGCTGCCATCAACAAGAGAATTGACACTTCCGTTGCCGAAAATCACAAATTCACCTTGTTTCAAATTGTATTCATCGCAACGCCACTTAATGTCAGAGGTGATGTCCCTGTCAGCAACATTCACGATCAGCAGCATTGTCTTGCAACCGTCGGTCAGCGCGCCTGTGCAGAGGTAAGGCTTACCGCATAGATGGGCAGCCATCCTTGATTCCATGTCCGTTATAACATTGTCCTTTGTTTGTACGACCACCGGAGGACGCAAGGTTGTAAATCTTCGGAAGAACAATCTGTTTTCGTAGCGGAACTGTGCCAGTTGCTTTAGTAGCGGCATACGCTTCTTATCGTGAACAACATCCCCATTGATCCAACCCAGCTGCTGACCGCCAACAAAAGCCGTAGCGGTGTTATACTTCCAATACATTGTGTCAGTTTTTTTTCGACCGTTGGTGTTACGGCCGAATACGATCACCTTATCGCTATAAAGCCGCATAAATGCAGGCACTTCGCCGTCAGTCAGCTGCCAACACCAGGAGAGATACGCGTCCATATTGTTTGTGTATACTTCCGCATTGCACTCGGTGGAGAAGCCTTTATCTGCCGGCTTGCTTTTGTTCAGCGCCCGGAGCAAATCGTTATAGCCTTCCTGCCACCAGCTGCCGCCACCAAGGGGATGGCCGTGAGTCTTGTCCATACACCTGTGGGGGATTCTGGCTGCGATCTGGTCAAGGTAGATAGCATCAAAATCGTACTTTTCGTACATATCCCGAATCAGGTTTAACTGGAAGCTTTTCCAGACTTCTGTGGTCGGACACATTGGTGCCAGCTTGACCGGCTCGCCGTTTGCTTCCTTGGATTCGAAGATCAAGGTCTCCACATCGCCGTTTTCCAGCTTGACTGCACCTTTTTTGCCAACAGCCTCGAACAGATAATCTTCACTGCCGCAGTCTTTTGTGTCCCACAAAAGGGAGTTGATATAGGGCATAATGCGGATGCCGTGCTTTTTCAGTTCCTTGTGACCCTCCAGATACCGCTCTCTTGCCGGTACAAAATGAGGATAGTCGTTATTGAAGGGGATCTGATGCCAGTTGTAAACGTGATAGCCAATGGGTACACCCAACGCATCCTGCAGTTTAATGGCATTTTCGTACCAATCGTTGTAGTGGATCTTTTCGCCATCGTGCCGCAGGTTTGTGGGAAGAATCTCGTCGCTGGCTGCATCATAAGGCACCCAGTCCATGATCCAGAACGGCAGATCCATCATCCAATCCGGCGTGTTCTTCTCGGTCTTTTCCGCTGCCCACGGACAGGAAGCGTTGTTGAACGCCCTGTAAATGTTTGTAGCATCAAACCAATCGCCATCATAGGTCTTCCAGATGGCCTTGCCCGGGAGCTTGTTGGAGTTTTTCGGAAGAGTGACATTCTCTGCGTGGAAGCGGCTGGTAAACCGCACAATATGTCTGTGATCGCAGCAGGCACAGAACTCCTTCAAAGCACCGGTGTCATCGTGGACGGAGAAATAAGTGCTGCCCTTGGGATTTTCCGCAACCTCATAGAGTGCCAGATAGGGCATCGTATAGAAGAACCCGGAGGGGTATGTGCCGGCGGTGTACTGATAGCAGGAAGTAAAGCGCTTCCGCACATTACCGCCGTGAATGGGTTCAAACACATTGGCCGTTCGGCTTTCCTTCACATACAGCTGGGGATAGTTGCACCAGATAAGGGAATAGCGATCTGAATTGTTGATCACTTCGGTAGTCCACGCGATTTGGTTTTCCGTTTCGGAAATTTCTGCGATGAGTTTTAAAGTGACATCCTTAATGCAATCAGAAAGAGTGAAAGTAACAATATCATCCTGCTTCTGTACGCTGACGCTGTTCCAGTAAGAGCCGGTGTCGATGTAAAAATCTTCATTGGTGGCAAGATCCCGGAATCGCATTGCGCACAATGGAAACTTCTTTCCGTCACAGATAACGCTGAGCGTATGCCCGTCATAGGCTAACTGGGAGCGCATTCTGCCTGCGTTCAACGCAATGATCTCACAATCTGCAAGGGATATTGCAGATGCGGCCTTTGCGCTCTCGGGAATCTCGCCTTCCTCAAAAGCAAAGCAGGAGACCAAAGGGTTGTTTTGATCGTAATAGGCCAGATCATCAATGTGTTTGGCAGAGAATGCGTGGCTATCCACAGAGCCACCGTTAAACTCCACCAAACCGCCGCTGACCTTCATAAAACGGTTCTTTCCTTTAAGAATCAATGCGCCCGGCTCGGAAACGGGGCTGGTTAATGTCTCAATGTTAAATTCTCCGTTTTTAGAAGGGACAAACACCTTGTCGAAAAAGCCCTTTTCAATATCTGCCCGACCGCTGACAAACGCGCAGTCATAAAGCTTCTTACCCGCGGATGTGAAATAAGCTTCCAGTTTTATGGCAGATATGTTCTCTGACACAGTAAATGTGTTGTGTTGAATAATGCCGGTTTTGTAATCTGTGACAAACAGAACCCTGTTGCCGTCAACGGATACGACCGTGTCACCTGAAAAAGCATTTTCGCACTTGGAATTTTTATACATAAACGGGTCGTGTGTATACCGGTTGGTATAAATACAGTCAGAAAAGGATAAGTTGTACACTTCGCCCAGTTCACATACCTGCAGATGCAGCTTATCATCTGCGGTAATCTCAAAACGCGCAGTGCCGCCGTTTCTGCCTATCGGCAATTCAAAGATATTCATAATGCGCGTCCTTTCTGTAGTGTTATACGCGGTCTACGCCGCACCAAGATAGGGGCAGGGGAAGAAGGGCGGATAAGAATCCGTCACAGGCAGCAACCGTATTGGGCGCAAATGGGCCAAAAAGGAAACGGGTCGCCTCCAACTTATCCAGCACGATGGAAGCCTGCCTGTCTGTCTTTTCGCAGTAGGCATTTGCGTTATCACAGCAAATCAGCAGATTGCCCCAATCCTTGATACCGATCACGCTTTCGCCATTGGGCAGTTGTGCGCCGCATTCCCTTTTTAGTTTGATCAGCGCGTCTGCGACCTTGTCAAAGTGAATGATCTTAAACAAGCTGGGGGAGGTCAGCTGCATAGAGGCGGAGACTCCGGAAAAATAGTTGACCGCATCAAAAGCTGTGCCGGGCAGGACAAGGGTAATTTCACCGCCGACTTTTTTCTGCCAGGAAAAAACGATCTGTGTGAGTGTTTCCGGATCGTCAGCTGCCGCATCGCTAACTGTGTGCGAATCGTAGGAAACGGTGAGATAGCCGACCTTTTTCCCGTTTTTCAGCGCAATATACGGTGTGTGCCAGAAGGAACAGAGCGCGTCATACTCACCCCTGAGCGTGTCGCCGTGGGATCGATTCGCATGCATCGGCAAATTCTCTCGCAGAGATCTTATGTAGCAAAGCGCATCTTTGTCGGAAGACTTGATCTCTTGAAATTCGATTCCAGCGTCGTCTGCACAGTGCTTTACTGTATGCTCGTTGATACGAAAATTGTAGGAAACGCCGCTGATCTCATAGCCGTAGCGGTTATAACGTTGCCTTGCGCCGCCGAGGCGGGATCCGTCAGCACCGATCCGCTCCAGTTCTTCCATAGCTGCAGTCATAAGCGCACGCATGTAGCCCTTTCCCTCGTGTTCGGGCAGGGTGGCAACATTGCCCACAGTAGAAAACAGCAGCTGTGTTTCACCCACCTTGACCGGAATGGGATAAATACCCAAAAGCGCGCAAATCTTTCCGTTTTCCTTCACGGCCAGATGCATATTCATATGGTAATCGTCGCGCCCACACATTTTTGGAAGGACTTTTTCAAAATCCATCTCCATTTTGTTCTGCTTGGAAAATACAGTGTTCAGAACGGAAAGCCACTCATCATAATCGTTCTTATTAAGTCTTACGATTTCCATTTCTCAGACTCCTTACAGTTCGTTGTCCACAACGGCCCGAATCGACCAGCCGTGCTTTTCAAGCAGCGCGGTCGCTATCTCTTCCTCACAGCTTAAAATCTCCCGTACGATGGAAATAACACGGGCCTTCAGTTTGATATTGGAAGGTTTGAGGTTGATCATCAGGTTTTCATATACGTGCCCCAACTTGACCATCACGCAGGTGGAGATCATATTCAGCACCATTTTATGGGCGCTGCCGGCTTTCATACGGGTCGAGCCTGTGATGGGTTCGGGACCTGTGTCCGTCACGATAGAAATATCCGATTCCAAATCAAGCCTGCTGCCATAGTTGCAACAAAGACCTACGGTCAAGGCGCCCTTTTCACGGGCGTATTTCAGCGCTTCGGCCACATAAGCTGCATTGCCGGCGGCAGAAATGCCAAACACCGTGTCCAGCGCTGTGATGTTCTTCTCGGACAAGTCCTTGATGCCGTTTGCGCCTTTGTCCTCCGCATTTTCCGCGGCAGTGACCATTCTGCCGTAACCGCCTGCAATAATGCCGGAAATCAGTTCCTGGGACACACCGTATGTAGGAGGGCATTCGACCGCGTCGATCACACCCAACCGACCGGAAGTGCCGGCACCCATATAAATAAGCCGGCCGCCCTTTTTCATCCGTTCATAAATACTGTCGCAAGCCTTTTCAATGGCAGGCAGAGCCTCCTCAACGGCCAGAACGGCATTTCTGTTTTCGTTTTGGATCAGCCGCAGCATACCGGCGGTGGATTCTCTGTCGATGTGAAGCGTGTTTTCGTTGCGCATCTCAGTCCGATTCATATCAGATGGCCTCCTTTTTCAGTTGCTGCGCAAGTATAAGCGCGCCGCATACGGGGTCCTCGGAAAGAACCTTTATTTCGTACTTTTCAGGATTCGCAAGGGAGGATTTTAGAAGGTCAACGACTAGCTTTTGATTCGTAAGGCCACCGGCTAAAATCACAGGGATTTTAGTGTTTCTGTCCAATTTTTTCGCTGCGGTTTCGATAATCTGCGCAGCCCACGACATATTCCGCTTCAGTATTTCCTCTGCAATTCTGTCACCTTTTTGAACGGCATTGAAAACAGCGGGAGCAAAAGATGCGATCACTTTTTTGCCGCCTTCGTAAATATGACCTAAGAGTTTTTGCGGGTCGTTCGGATAAAGCGCTTCGATTTCTTCTGTCAGAAGCGTCTGTTCACCGGAACCGTCTAATGCACAGAAGTATGCATCCAACGCATCCCGGCCAAGATTGTAGCCGCTGCCGCCTTTGTCGATCAAATACCCCCAGCCGGCGACTCTGGCGTATACTGCATTTTTCTGCACAAAGGCGCAAATGCCCGTGCCCAGAATCAGCGTCATTCCGTCTTTCTCGCCAAGACCGGCTGCAATAATGTTGGCGTTGTCAGAACCATTTTTGAATGCAGCAAAGTGAAACGTTGAGAAGAATTTATGAAATCTATCTTTCATATCCCAGGCTGTGCCGCCGGCAATGCCTGCAAAAACGCAAATAGAGGAGAAGGGGATATCCTGACAGACCTCGTAAATGCCGTTGCGCAGAACATCCGTTGCATTTTCAAAACCGATGTCGACAGGGTTGCAGGTGTCACCCTTGACCGTGCGGATGATCTCACCTGCCGAATTGGCAAGCGCAAACGTTGTTTTTGTGCCACCGCCATCAATGCCAAGAAAATATATATCGGTTGTTTTGAAGAGCTCATCAATGCTCACCTTGAGAATGGGCGCAATGGTGAACAGCGTTTCGATCGGAGGGATGCTTAGTCCACACTCCCACTTGCTGACGGTTTTTTCTGAATAACCTGCCAGATCGGCAAATTCCTTCTGTGTCAGTTTGGATCTTTTTCGCAGATGTTTTAAGTTTGCGGCAAATCTTGCATTTAAATCGGTCATTTCATCATCTCCAGTTGTTGCATTCTGACTTTAATATAGCAGTATATAAAGTACGCGTCAACCGATACATCAGAGAATAAATAATAGAAACTCTCCTGACAGGAGAGTTTTTGCGTTAACCGGAAGATAATTTAGCGGTGGATGAAAAAAGTTTCAAAAAGATGTGATATAATTGGCGCATTAAGTGTTTTATAGATGAGATCTCAAAAGGCAAAGGAGGGTTGTTGTTGGAGAAGCAACAGATTGCCAGACTTTACGAAACGTATGCAAACGATGTTTATAAATTAGCGCTCAGTTGGCTGCATAGTTCCGGGGATGCGGAGGATGTTCTCCAAAATGTATTTCTGAAGCTGCTGGACAAGAACGTGACTCTGCTGCCCGGTTCAGAGAAAGCGTGGCTTTTGAAATGTACAGCCAATGCCTGCAAAAACCATTTGCGCGCATTCTGGCAGCGTAACACCCAGGCGCTGGATGATAACATCGTATTGCCCACAAATGAGGACAGATCCTTGTGGGAAGCGGTGGGTAAACTAAAGCCTATATACCGCGCGGTAATCCACCTTTATTACTATGAAGGCTATCATCAAGACGAAATCGCACAAATTTTGGGTATCACTCGAACAACCGTGCAGACCCGTATGCAGCGCGCCAGAGAAAATCTTAAAAAGGAGTTAAATGAAAATGGATAAGCAATATAAGAAACTAATGGAGCAGCAGAATATCAGCGAGGAAGTTACTGCGCAGTTTTATGGAAAATTAGAGGAAACTAAGCCCCGGAGCAAGTCCATTCGGTGGAAAGCAGCTTTGGCAGCGGCGTGCATTGCCTTGATGATCCCCGTCACAGCCCTTGCTGTGGAAAACATTTTTGGCACACCCAAGGTGAAGATCGGCCAACTTAACTGGATCGACAGCCCCAATGGTTACAGTGTTCGATTTGATAATGTGGATAATTTTCCTCTGGATGCACTGCCTAAGGATATGCGGAATATTGATGAAATTAAGAGAATTCCCTATGAGTCCTGGGAAGCGGCCGAGGATGCTTTGGGCATTGATTTGCTGAATAATACGTTCCTTGCAAAAGCAAACAAAATCAAAATGCGCTATGACGACATCGGCAATGTCCATTGTAAGATTGTATACACTCCCTTTGAAGGACAACTGTTTTACGTGAGCCCTATGGCGACCTATAAGTATGATAACGTCCAGGTGGACGTGAAAGCGAAACTTACAGTTGAACATCCTGAGTTGGACGAGGAAACAAAGCAGGGACTTCACGGTATTGAGGGCGCAATTACCAAGCCTGAAAATGTGGAAACAACTTATGAGGAATATACCACAAAGGAGGGGATTCCTGTTGTGATCCTGCGGTGGGAGTTGGGCTATTCAGTACAGCGCACGGCAGTTTTTTCTGTAAATAATATCTCTTATGAGGTGACTACTCATAGCGAACTGCAGAGAGATGACGCAAATAAGCAGGTCTTGATCGATACACTTGACGGCTTCAAACTGAAATAATTCTTCATGTGAGATGACCCCTCCGGCTGTGCCGGAGGGGTCATCTGCATGTCAATTGAATTATTCAAATCTCACCTCTCTTACTTTACCAAAAGAAAAAACCACACCAAATGGTGTGGTTTTCTTTTGGCGGAGAAGGAGGGATTTGCTTGCATTTTCGTCTGTGACGAAAATTAAGGTAGGAACCAGTGTTTGCACTGGTTCCAGCAATATGCCACTGGCATATTGCATTTATGATTTTCAAATCCCTCTTCTTTATGCTTGACAAAATAAAAACACCACCCGTTTGGGTGGTGTTTTTATTTGGCGGAGAAGGAGGGATTTGAACCCTCGATACCCTTTTGGGGTATACACGATTTCCAATCGTGCGCGCTCGGCCAGCTACGCGACTTCTCCATGTCGACCGCGATTGCAGTCAGCCTGTGTATAATACTCCATTTACCTAGATTTGTCAACCCCTAATTTTCTGTTTTTGCCGATATGCCGACAGAAAATCCTGTTGACATTATTTCGTTTTGTATATATAATGTTAAAGCCTTATAAAATGCTAGTGTAGCACAGTCGGTAGTGCATCTCACTCGTAATGAGAAGGTCGCCTGTTCGAGTCAGGTCACTAGCTCCAAAAAATCTCGTTCTTCGGAACGAGATTTTTTTATCCATTGCGAAAGCAATGGCATATCATCACGCGTTAGCGTGCATATCATCAAAGGCGGCACGCCGCCTTTGTGTCTCATCACACCTTTAGGTGTGTATCAAACAATCTTTCACAATAATGATATACAAAACTAAAGTTTTGATGATATGCAATTCCTACGGAATTGATGATATACAATGCTTCGCATTGATTTTCCGCCGCTTTTATGCTATAATACACTTAAAGGAGAGATGATATGAAATTTCAACTTACTATAAACACTAATGACCAGGATTATTTGGATTATAACAAGTTTT
>JAZOSY010000023.1:0-6045 GCA_045657385.1 Faecousia sp.
CTGGATCCCCTGACCTACGAAGGCATGGACGCTATGGTCGAGAAGATGGTTGAGCTGCGCAAGGGCAAGATGTCCCCGGAGGACTGCCGCGCTGCTCTGTCTAAGGGCAACTACTTCGGCACTATGCTGGTGAAGATGGGCTACGCTGACGCTCTGCTGGGCGGCGCTACCTACTCCACCGCTGACACCGTTCGTCCTGCTCTGCAGCTGGTCAAGACCAAGAAGGGTGCTAACCTGGTATCTTCCTGCTTCATTATGGTTCGCGGCGAAGAAAAGCTGGCTATGGGCGACTGCGCTATCAACCTGAGCTACGAGGATTCCGTAGATAAGGAAGGCAATGTGACCGTTTCCGCTGCCCGCAAGCTGGCTGAGGTGGCTATCGAGACCGCCAACACCGCTAAGGTCTTCGGCATCGAGCCCAAGGTTGCAATGCTGAGCTTCTCCACCAACGGCTCCGGCAAGGGCGGCACTGTTGCACTGTCCAACGAGGCTACCAAGGTTGCCAAGGAATTGGCTCCCGATCTGATGATCGACGGCGAGATGCAGTTTGACGCTGCCGTTGCTCCCGAGGTTGGTCAGCTGAAGTTCCCCGGCTCTCCTGTTGCAGGTTACGCCAACACCTTCATCTTCCCCACCATCGAGGCCGGCAACATCGGCTACAAGATCGCACAGCGTCTGGGCGGCTTTGAGGCTTACGGCCCCATCCTGCAGGGTCTGGCTGCTCCCATCAACGACCTGAGCCGCGGTTGCAACGCCGACGAGGTCTACAAGATGGCCATCATCACCTGCGCAATGGTATAATTTCAAATTTGAAACCCGGCAGAGGACAATCCTCCGCCGGGTTTTTCTTATACCAAAAGACCGCCCGGTGCTTTTTAAGCACCGGGCGGATTTTCATTAGTCCTCTTTCTTTTTGCCCAAGCCAACCAGCAACATCGCACTGGACAATGTCAGTGCAAAGCCAATGGGCAGGCACCAGGCGGCGATGACCTGCAGGTCGCTCATCACCTTGTTCACCGGGGTCGCCTTTGATTCCTTAAAGGCTGCGATGGTGTAGAAAGGCTCCTGGTCATAGGAGGTTTCCACGCCCTTTATCCGCACAGACCACTTGCCCGGAATGGGGTTTTTCACCACGATGGTTGTGGGGATTCCGCTTTCATCGGTGGTGGCGCCGGGGTAGTTTTCGTCAACTTCACGGCCGTTGGGGTCAACCAGAATGGTGTCCAGGAAGGAGCCGGGCCAGACCGTGGTAACCACCAGGTCGCCGTTGCCGTCCTTAACCGCAAACATACTCTTCTTGGTGGTTTCGCCTTGGGCAACCGTGGACTCAACCTCTGCCAGAACCTCCGCATCCGCGGACTGCTGGGCGTACAGGAAGCTGCTGATAATACCCATAATGCTGTCGGTATTTGCGTAGCGGTATTCACCACCGCCAATTTCCGCAAGCTGCTTCAGCAGTTCTTCGTTCACGTCCTCACCAAAGCCGATGGTGTAAATCGTGATGCCTGCCTCTGCGGCTTCTTGTGCCGCGGTGATGGTGGCGTTTCCGGCCTCATCCTGGCCGTCGGTCATCACAATCATTACCTTGTTGTCCGCTGTCACCGATTCCAGCTGGGCAAAGCCTGCCTCAATACCGCAGCACACATCTGTACCGCCGCCGGCTTCCATGGTGTCGATGCTATCCTTAATATAGGTATAGTCCACGTGGGGCAGAACAACATTGTTCGCTTCGTATTCAAACTTCACCACGCCCACGCCGTAGTTGCCCTCGAATTGAGAGCCCCAGGACTGGGCCACACCGGTCACAGCTGTAGCTGCCTCTTTGGCTGCCTCCAGCTTGGTCTGGCCGGTTCCGATCTGGTAGGCCATTGAGCCGGACACGTCGCACACCAGACACAGTACCGATGCAAATTCTGCCGGCCGTTCCATGGTGGAAACGGGGTATTTCTTCTTGTATTTATCCGGCGCTTTGCCCCAGACAAAGAGGGTCTTGTCCAGAACACAGAACTGGAAGTCAATATCTCTGGACCAGTCTTCAAAAATGGTCTTGCCTTCCACTTTCAGCTTCAGCTTGGCCTCCAGCAGCTTTAAGTAGCCGCGTATGTAGGCGTTGGCCTCTGCGCTGTCCTCGATTTGCAGGCTAGTATCAACGCTTGCCTTCAAGGTCAGGTCGCATTTGGCCTCCACGCCCACCTTGGCCGCACAGATTTCGCCCAGGTTCACACCTGCCACGTAGAACAGCACGGAGCCACCGAACAATGTCAGGTCGGTTTCTGCCGCCAGGGTCAGATCGGTATCCCAGGTCAGGCCGTCGGCAGGCGCATCGTCGAAATCGGTGGGATAGGGGTATTCTTCAAAGCCCAGCTTCAACTCGCCGTTTTTGAACACGCGCAGACCGCTGTTAAAGCTCTCGGCATAGTTCAGGTTGGTGTTCAGAGTCATGCTGATTTTGCCTTCCCAGTCCGCATACAGAACCACGTACAGGTTGGGCAGAACCGATTCCTTGGTTGCTTCGAACATTGTATTTGTGATATACACCGGGGTTGTGCCCTGGAACTGGAACACGGCGATGGGGAAGCGCTTGTTGTTCAGGCCCTCCAGCTCCACAAAGAACGCGTCCAGCGATGTGCTTTCAGGCGCCGCTTCGCCCTCCACCGAGCCGGTGAAGCCGATGTTGGCAAACACCTGACCGCTCAAACCGCAGTACAGCTCCTGGAAGTCCAGAGGTTCTTCCACCTGGCACACAAGATGTGCCTGTAAATCCCGGATACCGAAGGAGCCGGTGAGCTTCATGCTGGATTCAATACCGTTCTTTTTCTCGCTGTCCAGTTCGTAGTCCAGCGTAACGACCAAGTCGCCACCTTCTGTTGAATAATGATTGCCCAGCGGCACTACCTGGGGCTCGGCGCTGTCGGCAGAAAGGGTTGTGATGGTTGCGGTGCCGGTGCTTCCGGTGGGAGTGGCGCTTGCCACAGCGCTTGCATCACCGAAATAGTAGCTGACGCCGGGAGCAAACGTGGCGTTCACCAAATTGTCCTCAGTCAGCATTTCCGTTGCACAAATGTCGATGGACTTAAATGCGTCCTCGAAATATGCTTCATACAAATCCAGCTCGGCCGTGGTGCTGTAACCGTAGCAGTAGTAGCCACGCACGCAGTAGATACGCTGGCCACCCAGGTTAGAATTGGTATCGCCGGGCATAAAAACCATTTCACTCTGGCCGGCGCGGGACACGGCCTCGTGCAAACGCAGCCTTGCTTCATTCAGGGAGTCCTCCCATGCCTGATACAGCGCATCCTGTTCTTCCGCAGTCAAGCTTTCGTCAAACTGCTCCGGCAGCGGTTCTATCAGCTGTTCCGCGTCGAAGTAAAAACGGGTAAATTTTTCGCCCCAGCTTTCCTTTTCTTCCATGGACACAAGTGCCTTCTGCAGAATTTCGGCATCGTCCTGGGAAAGCATAGTCACTTTGTCGTTCAGGGCAACTTCGCCGTCACGGCTACCGCCGTATTGGGCAAGGGGACTGACAAAAGCGGTTTCGCCCTGCTCACCGTTTTGCATAGAATTGTCAACCTGATCGGTTTTTTCTTGCAGGTCCTGGTTGGTCAGTGCCGCAACCGCAACACCGAAGGTAGAACTCAGAAGTCCCAGCACCAGCAACCATACCAACACGATTCTGGTGTATTTCATTCCGTTTCCTTTCATTTCTCAACCCTCCGTTTCTGGATGGCATTCGTCACCACATTGGCTATCACCACAAGCGCCAGTGCCACGGCAGCAAAAACAATGGGCCACACAAAATTTATCTTGCCCATATCCTCAAAAATCACGCCGGCGCGCAGGGCAATCGCCTGCCGCAGACCCGGCACCAACAGCTGTGCCAAAGGCACCACTGCACCGGTAACCAGCGCGGTCACGTCGATTACCACCGATGCGCTAGCACACAGGCGTCTGGCATTTTTGTTGCAAGCTGCGCCAATAATCGCCAATACGCCAAACAGCGGCACCAGATAATAAAGCGCCTGCAAACCAACGCCAAATGCGGTGGACACCACTGTGGGTCGGAAAATGCCGTTGCCGTTCATCATCAGCTTCAAGAATCCGCCCAGGCTCAATTTGCCCACGTTTTTTTCGTGAAAGAGCGATTCAACGCTCAGTCCGTTTTTCATAGACAGCAGCAGGAAAAATGCCGCCGCAATACCGGCATAGATTACGCCCAACAGCAGGCAGAGGCCAACTTTGGCAAGCACCGGGTGGGGCCGCCGTTCTTTCTTGGCTTTGGGCGGTTGAACGGGTGCCGTTGGCTGAACAGGTGCTACCGGCTGAACAGGTGCTACCGGCTGAGCAGGTGCTACCTGTTCGACGGGTGCTTCCTGTTTGACGGGTGCTTCCTGTTCGACGGGCGCTTCCTGTTCCACAGGGGTCACTGTTTCGGCAGGTGTTGCAACTTCGACAGGTGTAGCATTCTCAGCAGATGCTTCGATCTCGGCAGGTGCTGCCGGTTGCATCAGCTCTGTGGGTAGCTGCTGACCGCAACTAACGCAGAATTTGATGCCGTCGGGAAGTTGTTTTCCGCAATTAGGACAAAACATATCGCATTTACCTCCATAAGCGTTTTTTTGCCATGGTTTTACAATATTTATTATATATCCTTCTCGGAACTATTGCAAGCTCCAATCGGGTTTGGCGTTTTGTGTTATTGACTTATGGTGACTTCGGGAGTATAATTTTCTTGACAACCGAATAGCCGTTTCGTGGCTGCTTGGGGGTAAAACCCAAGTACGCTTAACAAGATAATCGGGTGCGATTCCCGAACGGTACCGCCGCTGTAAGCGCTATTGGACGCCTTTTTGACGAAAGTCAGTCACTGGGAGACCGGGAAGGCAAGGTGTTCCGCAAAGGCCGCAACCTCCTTTGCAAAAGCGCAAGTCAGAAGACCTACGAATCGGATTCTCCTTCCTTTTGCGCTGTACGAAAGGAGCGTTTGTCGCGGAAAACCGGCCGCGGTGCATTTTGTGCGCCGTGGACTTTTTATTTTTAGGAGGCATTTTTTATGAACAAGAAAAGCATTATTCTGGTAATCGTTTTGACCTTGCTTGTGGCCGCCCTGGCCGTGGCCTACTTCCTGGTCCAACCCGGCGGCATAGGTGGAAAAAAAGATTCCAACCCTAATCCCCAAAGCACAGAGGGTACAAATGACAGTGTTGAATATGCATACGCGTTCACTCTGGTCGTTGTCCACAAGGACGGTACCCAAAAGGAAATGCCCTTGAAGACCAACCGGGAATACTTGGGCCCGGCACTGCAGGATGAAGGTATCATCAAAGGCGATATGGGCGAATTCGGCCTGTATATCAAGGAAGTAGATGGTGAGAAAGCCGTTTTTGAAGAAGACGGCGCTTACTGGGCATTTTATGTGGGCGATGAGTATGCCATTTTGGGCATCGACAAGACTCCCATTGAAAACGGCAAGACCTATAAACTGGTCTACACCGCAGATACCTACGGCGGCTAAAATTTTATCAGGTTGCAAATAAAAAGCCTCCCCTGTATGGGGAGGCTTTCTTTATGCTTTTACAAGGCACACGATGGATTCCACGTGGCTGCAACGGGGGAACAGGTCCGCCGCTTGGGCGGTTTGGAGACGATAGCCGCGCTCCTTCAGGCGCGCCACATCCCTTGCCAGCGTTGCCGGGTCGCAGGACACGTACACGATGCGCTTGGGGGACATTCGGGTCAGCGCCTCGATGGTGTCGGCATTTAAGCCCTTTCGAGGGGGGTCGACCACCACCACATCGGGGCGAATACCCTCTTTTTCCAGCGAAAGAGCCGCTTTGCCGGCGTCGCCGCAGAAAAATTCCGCGTTATCGATGCCGTTGCGCTTGGCGTTCTCCTTGGCATCAATCACCGCCTGCTCCACCACTTCCACGCCGATGACCCGGCCGGCGGCTTTGGCCATTGCCAGGGTGATTGTACCCACGCCGCAGTACAAATCCAGCACCAAATCCTGTTTTGTAATCTGCGCCTGCTCTATGGCGGCATCGTACA
>JAZOSY010000024.1:0-1998 GCA_045657385.1 Faecousia sp.
ACGGAAATCGATGTGGTGGCAACCCCCTCCGGCAAGACCGTGGCTATGGCTCACAGTAATACCTGCACCACCGAGATCGACGCTTGGGTGAACCTGATCGCCGATGCCGGCCGTGCTATGAACTGGCCTGTGGATATGGACGAGCTTTATACCAAACTCTTCCAAAAAGCCTTGGAGGGTGAGCCGGATTGCGGCGGAATGGTAGCATTCAACTATTTTGCCGGTGAGCCGGTAACCCAAACGCCCGTGGGTAGACCTATGCTGGTACGCCTGCCGGAAAGCAATTTGACCGTTGCCAATTTGATGCGCGCCCAGCTTTACGGCGCGATTGCCACGCTCAAAGTCGGTATGGAAATGCTGAAACGGGAAGAGCAGGTGGAAACCGACACCATTTTGGGACACGGCGGCCTGTTCAAAACACCCGGTGTAGGCCAGCAGATTTTGGCTGACGCCCTGGAAGTGCCGATCTCCACGATGGAAACCGCAGGCGAGGGCGGCCCTTGGGGTATGGCGCTGCTTGCAGCCTATATGGTGCGCAAGGCAGAAAACGAGAGCCTGGAATCCTACCTGACCGAGCGTGTGTTCAAAACTGCAAAAAGCACGACTTTGTCGCCCGACCCGGTCGGTGCAGAAGGTTTCAAAGCCTATATGCGCCGCTACGAGGCCTGTTTGCCGGCCCAGCGCGCAGCCGCGGATATGAAATAATAAAAAAGAGGACTGATCATCAGTCCTCTTTTTGTTTTACTTAAATTACAGCAGGGGAATTCCGGCCTCCTCGCAAGCCTTGATAGTCTGCTCATCCCAAATGCTGGATTGCACCTCGCCGATGTGGGCGCAACCAATCAGCAGCATAGCCAAACGGGATTGACCGATACCGCCGCCGATGGTCAGGGGCAGTTCGTTGTTCAGCAGCATCTTATGGAAGGGAAGTGTGCGGCGGTCATCGCAGCCAGCGCAGGAAAGCTGTCTGTCCAAGGATTCTGCATCTACGCGGATACCCATAGAGGAAATCTCCAAAGCCCGTTGCAGGGTCTCATCCCAGAAGAAAATATCGCAGTTTAAGTTCCAGTCGTCATAGTCCGGTGCACGGCCGCCGTGAGGCTTACCGGAACGGAGCTTGCCGCCAATCTGCATAATGCAGGCGGTGTGATGGTCCTTGACATAAGCGGTTTCCCGGGCGTTTCCGTCCAGGTCGGGGTACATATCTTCCAGTTCCTGGGTGGTGATAAAGCTGATCTCCCGACTAAGTTCGGTGCGGATCTGGGGGAAGCGTACGTGCAGCCGGTCATTGGTGTCGCAAATGGCCTTTACAATGGCGGTCACAATCAGTTTTAAGTAGTCAAGATTCCGATTTTGGGCGGTGATGATCTTCTCCCAGTCCCATTGGTCCACGTAAATGGAGTGGATGTTGTCCAAATCCTCGTCCCGACGAATGGCGTTCATATCGGTGTACAGACCCTGACCCACGGAAAAGCCGTATTTCTTCAAGGCCAGACGCTTCCACTTTGCAAGAGAGTGGACCACTTCTGCGTCCATACCAACCGCAGGCACGTCAAAGCTGACAGGCCGTTCAAAGCCATTTAAATTATCGTTTAAGCCGGATGCATCGGTAACAAACAGGGGAGCAGACACACGCTTCAAATTCAGCGCTTCAGAAAACTCCTCCTGAAATGCCTGCTTGATATAGGCGATGGCCCGCTGGGTTTCATAGGCATCCAGTACGGGGCGGTAGCCTTCCGGAATATAAATTTGGTTCATAACAGCATCCTCCTTTCGCCAAGTAGAATATATGCTCTATTTTATTCAAAATTTCAGGAAAATCAAGTAAAATATAAAAATAAAGGGAGCGCATCAAACGCTCCCTGTTATTTATTGCTTGGCCGATTGGATCTGCTCGCCCACGGTGACGGATAACTCGATTGTGCCGCCTTGCCGATAGATGGTAAATTTAAGAACATCTCCCACCGCGGCCTCGTGGATAAAGCCCACCAGCTGGCT
>JAZOSY010000025.1:0-6659 GCA_045657385.1 Faecousia sp.
GCAATTTCTGTTTCTGTTGCTGGGGTTAGCCACTTGCCGAAGACCTGCGACTCCATTTTTTGAGCATATCCCAAATCTTGAAAACCCAACTTTTTGAGCAAATTCATACTGGCAATATTCTCTTTCTCTGTAAAGCAGATAAAATCCCAGTCGGGATAGCGGCAATGAAGCAGATCAATCAGCGCACTAAGAGAGTCAAATGCATACCCTTTTCGGTGATGCTTGTAGGAGAATGTGTAGCCAAGGCTGATGGTTCCGTCATTCGGCATTACAACGATCTCGCCAATCATCTCGTTGCTTTCTTTCAGCGCCACGGCGACCATAAAAGGAGAATCTACGGAGATAACATCATTCCTTCGCTTTTCTACCAGTTGTCGAATTCCGGGCAGATCCTTTGTCTGTTCGCGCTGATATCGCGCGCAGATGTCATTATTCCGATAATCATACATAATTTCTGCGTCGCTCGCGGAGACGTTGCGCAACGCCAATCTTTTTGTCTCAATAAATACCATATTTCACCTGATAATTGTGCTTACGCCTGGGATTTGTTCTTTTTTATGGGGAAGCGGAAGGACGGGCGGTAAACATAGAAGTACGCGCCAAGAAAGCCCAGAAGGCAGATCAAACTGATTTTCCAGCCGGTAGAAAATGCCTCGTTGTGGTAAACAAACTGGATTGTGTGCTCACCCTCCGGGAGCATCACTCCCACCATTGCGTTGCATACGGTGAGGGCCTCAGCAGGCTTGCCGTCCACATAGACGGACCAGTTGCCGTTCTGAGGGATGGAGGTGTACAAGAGACCGTCCCGGTTGCAGTTGATCGTTCCCTTAATATTCGTATTGGAGAAAGAGGTCAGATTCAACGTGGATTCTGCCAGTACATCGTAGTGCTGCCGGAACACTTCCTCATCCAAAATGCCCGCATCGATTCGTACTGTGCCTTTCTCGGAGGCTTTACATTTCACTTGAATTTCTACAATATCACCGACTTTGACATCGGATACAGAGAGCATTTGGGGTACACTGTACGTTTCGCTGTAAAGTTCATTACCGTTTAAAGAGAGGGTGAAGCTGTTCTTTTTGGATTGCTCAATAAAGATACATAATAAACCCTTTGCATTTGCGGTATATGTGTAGGTGATTGTGCCGGGATTGTTATCCGTGGCATAAGAACAAAAACCGGTTGGGGTGTAAGGGGAGAAGGTGGGCGTGTTGCTGTTAATGGTAAGTGCGCTTTTAGGAACGAGCTTCCACGCATCCTGTTTAACGCCGGTTGCCTGTGTGAACAGGTAATTTTGGAAGGTGAAACGGTTGTCCACATACTTAAAATCAACATTTAGCAGTTGAGAATTCGCAAGAAAACCTAAGGGAAGATACGCGTTGTTTTCCAATAAATGAACGGCATCTTTGCTGTATATTAGGTCAAAATAGGAATTATCTTCAACTTTTCCGCTTCGTTCCAGCATATACTTAATTCCGAGAAAAAGGTTTGCAACGGGCGAACTTTCCTCATAACTGTATCTGTTAAAAGAGTTCTTGCCACCATAACCCAAAGCCGTCATAAACTCTGTAACTTTTACGTTAGCGGAACTGGTAAAGGTGGTGATGCCGTAATAATTGTTGAGTGCGCCATCATTCAATGTTTGTGTGTGCGTAACTTCGGCGCGATAGAAGGGATTGTCCTTTTCACGCTCTTTCATATAATCAATTACAGCTTCAGTGTCATCCAAACCTCGAGGATAATCAGAAACATTCGTGAGGGGGAACGAGACACCGAAATTCACCAGATTCAAAATCAATTCCGTAGAAATAACACCCAGCAAAACAAAACTGCACAGACGTTTTTTGGCCAAAATTTCCTGCTGGAAATCGTAAAGTTCCAGTGCGTCCGCATCTTTTGGCGCAGGTCTAATCACAACGGAATAGAACAGTGTGGTGATGTATAATAAAATCAGCACGCCGTTATAGACGATAAAAACAGTATCTTTTGGGTTCTTTGCGCAAAACATAAGTCCAACGGAAGCAAGTAAAGCAATAATGACCTGCCACAGGCGGAATTGCCTTCTGTGGGTCCAGGCGACATAGGCCATATACAGCACGACAAAACTATGCAGAAAACTGAACCGATAGGGAATCATATTGGTGAAGTGGAAACCGTGCCAAATATAGTCCAGTTGCCTGAAAATGAAGCTTACATTGATAAATAAGAGCAAGAAAACTGCGCAAATTTTATCACGCAGTCTAATCTTTCGGCAGAAAAGATATAGAACTGCAAAAATATTTGCAAATACACCGCAATATAGATTCGGCAAACCCTCTTTTAGACTGGGCTCAATGCCGCCGTTTGTGTTTCCTGCCACATAGCGCATGGCTTCAAACAGACCTGACCATGTGTCATTGGTGGTCATATTGAGTTGGAAACCCTGGGGGAATTTGTTTACGCTGGAGTGTGTGTTTTGTAAAGCGACAAAGGCAGGTAAAGTTAGAATTGCAGTCATGCCAATAGCGATGGCGGAAAACAGCGCAATTCTTCCTAAATCCTCGATAAGTTTGCTAAATCCCTGCCAGCGACAAATTTCGTAGCAGATAAACAGCAACAGCACAAAAATGCAAGTGAAAAAACCGATATAATAGTTAAAGAAGATAGATAGAAAAAGGGTAATGGTATATAGAGCGAACTTTCGCTCGCGCAGAAGGGAAATTGCGCCAAGAGAAACCAAAGGCAGGAGCGCAAATGTGTCTAACCACATTACATTCCATTGGTATCCCAATGCCCATGCGCACAATCCGTAAAAACTGCCGAACAAAGCAATCGAAATGTCATTCTTGTTGAAGATTTTCTTCAAAAAAATGGAGAAGAACATACTGGCGAGACCGAGCTTAATAGGCACCAACAGGGAAAAGTAGCCTAAAAGCCAGGCTTCGGGAATTAAAACGCTCAAAAGGTTCAGCGGAGAGGCCAGATAATAGGCATATAGTCCTACAAAATCCAGACCCATGCCGACATTCCAGTTGTAAAGCAAAGAATCACCGGACAGCAATGCATTCCGGAACGCCTTAAAGAAGGGGAAATACTGGTGATACATATCGGAATACAGCATAGAATATTTGCCGAAAGGCACGCATTGTCCCAATAGCATCACTGCGAGCAGCCCAATAAAGGGAATTAAAAAAGAGAGGCCAATATAGATTTGCTTTCGGTTTTGATCGCCGGAAAGTTTCAACTATATCACCTCTTTCGTTAAATATAAAAATATAGTATCACAATATGTTTCCCCGGTAAAGAGAGAATTATAAAAAGGGTGCACAAAGGTGCACCCTTTTGTCAAATAATCAAGCAAATAAGCCCGTTTGCACCCTCGTTTACAACGCGAGTCAATGTTCCGCGAAATTTTGCGCGTACATCATCGGGCGTCCGCACCAATTTTGAAGTAAGGCCATCTTGGATTAGGGCATATACAGATTTTCCGAAAATGTTGCTCTGCCACAGTTTATCAGGGTCCTCCGAGGACAGATAGGAGATGAGGTCCTGTGATTGCTGTTCACCACCTACCATCGGGCTGATTTCTGTATCGATGTCTACGCGAATCATGTGAATGGAAGGTGCGCCGGCTTTCAGCTTGACGCCGAAAGCGCCACCTTTTTTCACCACCTCAGGCGGTTGCAGGACCATTTCCGTAGCATCGGGCATCACAATGCCATAGCCGGTGGCCTTCACAGAAGAGAGTGCATCGGAAATTTTGTCGTATTCAGCCTTGATTGCAGAGAATTCTGTAAGAAGTGCCAGCAGTTGCGCATCATCTGCAATAGGCATACCTGCCTTGTTGCTCAGAATCTCGTAGAACAGCGTTTCCGGGAAGTTTAGTGCGCAGGACACAGTGCCGGTGCCAAGGTCAATATCACGCAGAGCATAATCCTGCACAATATCCAATTCTCTCAGCTTGCTGAGCACCTTATCGGCGTGCACCAAGGTGTTAATTTCTTCAAAATAGGACAAAAGTGCTTGATATAAGGCGCTTTTCACCGGATGTTCAGGCTCTAATGCGTCCATCCACCGCGGTAGATGTACGTGCAGTTCCTGCATGGGGAATTGGAACAGAAGCCTTCTTAGCATATCCACGATAGCGTCGTCGTCCATAGCTTGGCAATCAGCAATCATAGCTTCAATTCCAAACGCATCACGAATGGCCTTTTGCACAGCTTTTGCCGCATCGCCAAGGGGGTCTCGGGAATTGATGACAACTAGGAATGGTTTTCCCGTTTTTTGCATATCCGTAATGGCCCGTAGCTCCGCATCTATGTAGTCCTCTCGGGGAATGTCTGTAACGGTGCCGTCGGTGGTTACCACAATACCGATGGTGCAGTGTTCCTCCATTACCTTTTTCGTGCCTAACTCAGCTGCGTCAGTCATAGGGATTTCGTAGTCATACCAAGGGGTTGCAACCATACGGGGTTCGCCGTCCTCGGTTGCGCCAACAGCACCGACAACCATATATCCCACTGAGTCGATCATTCGCACACGCAGATGAGTTGTGCCGTCAGGAGTGATCTCCACAGCCTCTTCCGGTACAAACTTCGGCTCACTGGTCATAATGGTACGGCCCGAACCGCTTTGGGGTAGTTCGTCCTTTGCTCGCTCCTTGCGGTATGGCTCGTCAATATTGGGAATGACCATCTGCTCCATCACACGCTTGATAAGCGTGGATTTGCCTGTTCGTACCGGCCCTACGACGCCGATATAGATATTGCCACCAGTTCTGGCGGCAATGCTTGCATACAAATTTTCCATAGCCAGCCTCCTTTATTGCAGGAGGGATGCTCCTGCCGCGGTTTACCATAGAGTATGTCCCGGAACAGACTAATAGAACCGATGAGAAAATCTATTTATTCCTACAAAAAAAGTGGCAGAATATTTGCATATTCTCGTTAAATATGATATACTGTTAATAATCATACGCCCGGGGGAGTTTATGACAACTATGACGGATTTTCAGCATAAAATTTTAGAATTATTACCCTCTGTGGAACTGCGTTTTGAAGAGCCTATGTCGAAGCACACTTCTTTCCGCATCGGCGGCCCTGCAGAAGTGATGGCATTCCCGAAAAACGCTGAAGAATTGCGCATAATTTTAAAAACGTCCACTATGTTGGACTGTAAACCTGCTATTTTAGGTGCAGGAACAAACGTCCTTGCGCCCGACGAGGGTGTCCGCGGCTTGGTAATCTGCCTGAAGGATTGCCTTGATTTTATGGAACAGACGGATGAAACCCATATTCGCGTTGCGGCCGGTGTGTCTATGGCGCGCTGTGCCGGCTATGCGGCCAATTTGGGACTCTCCGGCCTTGAGTTTGCTCACGGTATTCCCGGTTCTGTGGGTGGCGGTGTGTATATGAATGCCGGTGCCTATGGTGGAGAAGTGGGCGATGTCTGCACCCAGGTGGAAGTAATGGATATGGCAGGTGATCTGCATATCTATTCTGCGGAGGAAATGCACTTCTCTTACCGCCATAGCCGTATCGAGGAGAGCGGCGGCATCGTGGTCAGCGCCACATTCGCCTTGACACCTGCGCCGGAAGAGGAAATTCGCGGAAAAATGCAGGACTTTATGGCCCGTCGCAGAAAATCCCAACCCCTCGATCTGCCCTCCGCCGGCTCTGCATTTAAACGCCCTGTGGGTGGCTATGCCGCCGCGCTGATCGACGAAGCAGGCCTGAAGGGCTACCGTGTAGGCGGCGCAGCCGTATCCGAAAAGCACGCTGGATTTATTGTGAATCTGGGCGGTGCAACGGCAAACGATGTCCGCAAGCTGCTGCAGGATGTAGCAGAAAAAGTAATGGAAAATTCCGGCATCCGTATCGAGCCGGAGGTTCGTATTTGGTAAAGAAAGGAGTACTCCCATGGCCATTTCCTTTTCCGGAAACGCAAAGGCAGAGATTTGCCGTTATATGCCGGTAAAGCATTGTTGTGCCTTGGCGGAGTGCTTTGGTATTTTGCTGTTCTGTAATGCCTTCGCGATAAGCGGCATTCGGATCATTACAGAAAGCCGTGAGTTTGCTGCGATCCTGCCTAAGCTCTTTAAGAAAGCCTTTGGCGTGGCCTTTGACACTATGCCGGAGGGAGAGCCTGTCGGTAAATTAAATTTCCAGATCACTGACAGAAACAAGATCAAGCAAATCATGGCCGCATATGGCTTTGACCCCAAGGATACCCTTTCTCTGCATCTGAACCTGCCGGTCGTAGAGGAGGATTGCTGCAAGGCGGCCTTCCTGAAGGGTGCTTTCTTGGCTGGCGGTTCTGTTACGGATCCGGTCAAAGGCTACCATATGGAGTTTATGACCACCCACGGCAGCGTGGCTCGGGAGTGTAACAGCCTGATGCACGAGGCGCTTGCCTTCCAGTTCAAATCCGCGGTACGTGGTGGCGGCCATGTGCTTTATCTGAAGCAAAGTGATTTGATCTCCGATGTTCTGACCTACCTTGGCGCGCCGATCGCCGCTATGGGTATTATGGAGGCCAAACTGGAAAAGGAACTGAATAATAAAGTTAACCGCAGATGTAACTGCGATGACGCCAATATCAGCAAAGTGGTTGCGGCGGCGCAGGAGCAGTTGACTGCCATTCGTATACTGAAAGAAAACGGCTTTTATGACAACCTGCCT
>JAZOSY010000026.1:0-1540 GCA_045657385.1 Faecousia sp.
CTGCCGATTTTGTCATAAAATACAACAGCCAATTGACATTTGCGTGATTTTATGAGAAAATAAATCGATAAAATTTAAAGACAAGGGGATTTTGTATATGATGCAATCCAGAACCCATAACTGCGGCCAGTTGCGGCTTGCCGATGCGGGACAGAATGTGACCATCGTTGGCTGGATGGAGAATGTCCGTGAGGTTGGCGCAAACTTTGCGTTCGTTGTGCTCCGCGACTTCTACGGCACCACCCAGGTGGTCATTGAGACCGAGGATATGATGAAGGCAATCAAAGGCCTGAATAAAGAAACCACCATCTCCGTCACCGGCACAGTCCGGGAGCGTGAGAGCAAGAACCCCAAGCAGGCCACCGGCGACATTGAGGTTGTGCCTACCGAAAACAAGGTACTGGGCAAGTGTATCCACAACTCCCTGCCTTTCGAAATCAACAAGAGCCGGGAAGCAGACGAGAATGTGCGTCTGAAGTACCGCTATCTTGACCTGCGGAATCCGGCTGTTAAGTCCAACATCATTCTGCGCTGCCAGGTGGTTGCCGAACTGCGTAAGCTCATGACCGAAAAGGGCTTTTTGGAGATTACCACGCCCATTCTGACCGCATCTTCTCCCGAAGGTGCCCGTGACTTCCTGGTACCTGCCAGAAATCACCCCGGCAAGTTCTATGCGCTGCCTCAGGCACCCCAGCAGTTTAAGCAGCTGCTGATGACTTCCGGCTTTGACCGCTATTTCCAGATCGCGCCCTGTTTCCGCGACGAGGACGCCCGTGCTGACCGCACCCCCGGTGAGTTCTATCAGTTGGATATGGAAATGGCTTTCGCCACCCAAAACGACGTGCTGACCACTTTGGAAGAGGTGCTGGTGCCTGTGTTCGAAAAGTTCGGCAAATATAAGAGAATTTCCCAGGCGCCTTTCCGCCACATTCCCTTCAACGAGGCAATGGAGCGTTACGGCTCTGACAAGCCCGACCTGCGTATCGACCTGGAAGTCCAGGACATCACCAACGAGGTTGCCGGTTGTGAGTTTGGCCCCTTCCAGAATGCAACTGTCAAGGCCGTTGCCGTGGACAACTTCGCCGAGGGCCGCAAGTGGATTGACAAACTGTTAAACGACGTGGAAGTGCAGACCGGCAACAAGGCTTGCTGGATCAAGGTGGACGAAAACGGCCAGTTTACCGGCGGCGTTGCCAAGTTCCTGACCGACTACACCGAAGCACTCACCGCAAAATTGAATCTGAAGCCCGGTTCTTTCGTCTGTATGGCTGCCGGCAAGAAGACCGCCGCACAGAAGACCGCAGGTGTCATCCGCACTATGATGGGCAAGCGCATCCCCGGCCACTTCGACGAGGAGCAGTATGCAATGTGCTGGATCGTGGACTTCCCCATGTACGAAATGGGCGAGGAGTCCGGCGAGCTGGAATTCTGCCACAACCCCTTCTCTATGCCTCAGGGTGGCATGCAGGCTCTGCTGGATGCCGAGGGTGACAACGAGAAGCTGCTGGCCATCAATGCTGACCAGTATGACCTGGTCGTC
>JAZOSY010000027.1:0-3302 GCA_045657385.1 Faecousia sp.
ATTGTGGCATTCTGCTGCAACTGGTGCTCCTATGCAGGTGCAGACCTGTCCGGAACAAACCGTCTGCAATATCCTGCCAATGTTAAAATCATTCGCATTCCTTGTTCCTGTCGTTTGAACCCCATGTTCATTCTGCGTGCCTTCCAGAAGGGCGCTGACGGCGTGATCCTGTGTGGCTGCCACCCTGGTGACTGCCACTACACCACCGGCAACTACTATGCTCGCCGCCGTATGACTCTGCTGTTCTCTATGCTTGACTTTATGGGCATTGAGCGCGGCCGGACCCGTGTTGAATGGGTGTCTGCGGCTGAGGGCGCAAAGTTTGCCGCAACTATGAATGAATTCGTCGATACCATTACAAAACTTGGCCCGAACCGGAGATTGGAGGACTTACGATGCAGAAAAGATTAAAAGAAAAAGCATTGGAATTGCTCCAAAACGGTACTGTTAACCGCGTTCTTGGTTGGAAGACCGGTGAATTCTTCTACGATTTGACGCCTGCTGTTTTCGAAACCGCCGAGGAAGTAGAAAAGGATTTTGTTTACTCCGGTTTTTCCGGCGCAAACCTTTCCAAGTACCTGATCGCCCAGTCCAGAAAAGAGGGCAAGATTGCAGTATTCCTGAAGCCTTGCGATTCTTATTCCTTCCAGCAGCTGCTGAAGGAGCACAGAATCCTCCGCGAGAATGTCTATGTTGTTGGCATTTCCTGCGACGGTATGTTGGATATGGAGAAGGTTCGCGCAGCCGGCTGCGATGGCGTTACTGCCGTTAAGGAGAATGGTGATTCTCTGGAGGTTGAGACCCTCTACGGCAACAAGACACTGAACAGAAACGATTGCCTGCTTGAGCGTTGCTTGGTTTGCAAGAGCAAGAAGGTCGTCCAGTTCGACGAAATGATCGGCGAGCAGGGTGAGGAGCAGGCCAGCGACCGTTTTGATATGGTTGCCAAGCTGGAGGTTATGAGCCCCGAGGAACGCTTCGAATTCTGGCGTGGTGAATTGTCCCGTTGCATCCGCTGCAATGCCTGCAGAAATGTCTGCCCGGCCTGTAGCTGTGAAAAGTGCGTGTTTGACAATGATAAGTCCGGCCTGCGCAATAAGGCCGCTGCAGACTCCTTTGAAGAGAATCTGTTCCATGTTATTCGCGCATTCCATGTTGCCGGTCGTTGCACTGACTGCGGCGAATGCAGCCGTGTCTGCCCCCAGAACATTCCGCTGCATCTGCTGAACAGAAAGTTCATTAAGGATATTAACGAGCTCTACGGTGAATATCAGGCCGGTGCCGATATGGAAACCAAGTCTCCGCTCACCAACTTTACTGTTGATGACTGCGAACCCTCCATTGTACACGAAAGAGGAGGTGCCAGAGAATGAAAAAGATTGCAAGAAGTGAATTAAACAACCTGTTTGCAGCCATTTCCGGTCAGAAGCAGTTGTTTGTGCCTGCTGACACCAAGGCCGGCCAAGCGCAGTTCACCCTGTGGCAGGAAGGCGTTGAGCTGACCGAAAAGCTCAACACCGTACGCAGCGCCAAGGATCTGTTTTTCCCCCAGGTAGAGCAGCTCGTTAACTTTAAGGTTAGCGGTAAGAAGATGGAAATTATCGAGAACCGCGACGCTGCCGAACCCTTTGTGGTGTTTGGCGTTCGCGCCTGCGATTGCCGCAGTTTTGATATTCTGGACTCTGTTTTCCTGTCTGACCCTGTGGATACCTTCTATCAGACCCGTAGAGAGAATGGCCTTGTTATTACAATGGCTTGCTCTCGTCCTGAAGAAACCTGCTTCTGCGGTGCTTTTGGCATCGACGCTGCCAATCCCACTGGTGATATTACCTGCTGGCTGGATGAAGATGCTCTGTACTGGCAGGCCAACACCCAAAAGGGTGAGGAACTGACCGCCACACTGCCTATGCTGGCTGATTGCGATGGTACTTCTGTTGCATCTATGCAGGAAAAGACTCGTGAGATTCTGAAGAAACTGCCGCTGAATGATTTGGACCTGTCCAATTTTGACAGCAAGAGACTGCTTGAGTACTTCAACGCAGATGTTTGGTCTGAACTTTCTGAAAGTTGCCTGGGCTGCGGTACTTGTACCTTTGTTTGCCCCACCTGTCAGTGTTATGATGTGCAGGACTTTGACAATGGTAGGGAAGTGCGCCGCTTCCGTTGCTGGGACAGCTGTATGTACTCCGACTTCACCATGATGGCTCACGGCACAAACCGTCCCACCCAAAAGGAACGGTTCCGTCAGAGATTTATGCACAAGTTGGTCTATTATCCCAGCAATAACGATGGCGTGTTTGGCTGCGTCGGCTGCGGCAGATGCCTGCAAAAGTGCCCCATCCACATGAACATCGTGAAGGTTGCAAAGAAACTGAAGGAGGCTGTTAAATGAGACAGGATCCGTTGATCCCCATGCTTGGGGAAGTGACTATGATTCGTACCGACACACCGGATGTTAAGACATTCCGCGTGGTTGGTGTTGATGGAAAGAAGCCTTTTGTACATATTCCCGGTCAATGCGCAATGCTGTCAATTCCCGGTGTTGGCGAGGCTCTATTCTCCATCACTTCTTCTCCCACAGAAGAGGACTATGTTGATTTCTCTATCAAGAAGTGCGGTTGTGTTACCCAGTGGCTCCACTCAATGGAGGTTGGCCAGCAAGTGACGATCCGCGGACCTTACGGCAACGGTTTCCCGGTTGATACCGAGCTGGCAGGTAAGGACCTTCTGTTCATCGCCGGCGGTATCGGTCTTGCTCCTTTGCATTCCGTTATTAACTACTGCCGCCACTACCGTGACCGTTACGGTAAGATCGACATTGTATACGGCTCCCGTTCTAAGGACGATCTGGTGGATTTCCCCGAGATCATCAACGAATGGTGCAAGGAAGACGGCATCAATGTTCACTTGACAATCGACAACCCTCAGGAGGGTTGGGATGGTCACGTTGGTTTCGTGCCGAACTATGTTAAGGAGTTGGCATTCGATACCTCCAAGACTGTGCTGATGTGTGGTCCTCCCATTATGATCAAGTTCACATTGGCTGGCCTGCAGGAGCTGGGCTTTAACAAGAGCCAGGTCTATACCACATTTGAGTTAAAGATGAAGTGCGCACTGGGTAAGTGCGGTCGCAGCAACATCGGCGATAAGTACGTCTGTAAGGACGGTCCTGTTTTCCGTTTGGATGAAATGGACGAACTGCCGGACGAATACTAAGGAGAATTTGCTATGGGAAATTTAGTAAGTGTCTATTTTTTCGGTAAAAAGTATCAGGTTCCCGAGAGCCTGACAATTATGGAAGC
>JAZOSY010000028.1:0-13061 GCA_045657385.1 Faecousia sp.
GATGGCCATACGGGAGTCGGGGTTGGTGCCGCAGAACAGGTCCATTACGTACAGCTTCTTGGGGCCGGACAGCTGCTTCAGAGCCAGCTCCTTGCAAGCGTTCCAAGCTTCCACGGAAGCGGGCTTGTTGTCGTTTGCGAATTCGGGGCTGGTCCACCACACGGTGTTCTTGGAAGTTTCATCCATAACGATGAACTTGTCTTTGGGGGAGCGGCCGGTGTAGATGCCGGTCATAACGTTCACTGCGCCCAGTTCGGTCAGTTGGCCCTTGTCAAAGCCTTCCAGAGTGGGGTCCATCTCGGCTTCGAACAACTGCTCATAAGTCGGGTTGTAGACAATCTCGGTAGTACCGGTAATGCCATACTTTGTCAGGTCTAACTGCATTTTTGTTTCCTCCTAATAATGGTATGCGGCCATGCCGCTGATTTATAATTTTTCGGGGAAAAGGTCTGTTAAAGTCCAATTTCCACCGCATACATCTTAACATAAAAATGGAAAAAAGTCCACTAAAATTTCGGTTTTCCGCATAAAAACTTTTTGTGAACGAGGCCTTGCCGGCCAATCGCATAAAAACCGGTCCAAAAGTGCAAAGTTATCGGGCAGAAAAAGGGTTTACATAATAAAATTTTTGCAGGATTTTCGATGGTTATGTAAATCGGAGTTATCCACACTATCCACAGGTTTATCCACAAGCAAACAAGAAAAATCCCCCTGCAAAATCTGCTTTTGCGGGGGGATTTTGGAAAAGTTAAAGAAAAGTGACAAAATCTGGGGAAAACTTTTCGGTTTACAGAAAACTGTCAAAAAAGCACTTGTGCGGAGAAAATCCGCTTGTCTTTGTTTGCCTCTGTTTTGTAGGCGCCAACGGTGAAAATATTGTCCTGAGACAAGGTAAAATCCAGAGAAATTTCGTCCCCTTCCCTGGCTTCGCTTAAATAGCACACCGTAAAGCCCCGAATGGGGTTGGCTTCGTGAAATTCACTGTTTAGCAAATCGGCCACCCAATCCATATACCGGGTGTTGTTCATGTGGCCGTTGCGGTCAAGCAGAGAAAAGCCAACTGTCCGTTTGGTAGTGTTGTCCATGGCCGGCAAAGCGATTGCCCGGGGGATTGCCGGCTCGTTGCCGGTCAAAATGCCGTTAACCTCCACGCCGCTTTGGCCGGGCAGAACCATCGCCCGGGTATTGATGTCCATTAGCACCCAAAGGCTGATGACCCGAAACAGTTCTTCGCCCTTTTCGTCTTTTGCCACAACCGCTCTGGGGTATGCCACCCGGGTGGTGGGCATCGGCCAGGTTTCCACGGTAACGGTTTCACCCAGACAGGGCAGACGGGTGACCTCCGCGCTGATCCGGCTGACCGCCCAAAACAGACCTTTGGGCGTAAGAAATGTCTGATCCACGCCCAAACGGGTGCAGTGAGAACCGGCCGCTTCCTGGGCAAAGTACAGAAGGGCCGCAGGGGTCAGCCGTCCATACCGGTCGGTATGCATTTGGCAAACGGTAAATGTTTCGGTGTGTATCGATTCCATCATAGCTCCTATTTTGTGCAGGATATGGTAATGCTAACGGTGGCCTGCAGACTGGTGTGGTAGATTTGCAGTGTAAGCGCCTTGTTGTCAGGACAAAGAGAAATCAGCTCGGCTAGGGTATTGGGGTGGTTTACCAGTGTGTCGTCAACGGCAATCAGCACATCGCCGGGCGCAATGCCCATCGCGGCGGCCTGACTGTCCGGCTCCACGTGGTTGATATACAAACCGGTCGGCAAGCTGTTGAGATACTGGTAGGTAATGGCCATAGCCTGGCAGGTGAAGCCCAGAGGCATAGGCGGTGTTGCGGCAGTTTCCTCTGTGGAAAACTCCGGCGCAACCGCTTTTGAAAAGGAGACCGCGGTGGTTTCCCGCTTGGAAAAATGCACATTCAAAATGCTCAATGCGCTGAGCAGGCCACCCAAAAAAATCACGCAGATAAACAGGGCCGCGATGGGGCCGGTGCGCTTTTCTTTCGGACGGGTCTCGCCGGTGCGGTATTCATTTGTATTGCGTTGTTCTTCCATGAATAACCTCAAAAAATCAGTTTGTCAGTGGCAGGGTGAATGTAAATTCGGTCTTTCCGTCCTGGCTGGTGACGGAAATGTCCTCGCCGTGACGGCAAATCAGTGTTTTTACAATGTATAGGCCAAGGCCCCAGCCTTCCCGATTTTCGGAACGGCTCTTATCCAGCTTGTGGAAACGGTCGAAAACAAGGGGCAGCTCGTCTGCAGGAATGGTGGCACCCTCGTTGGCCACGGAAACATAAACCTTGTTGTCGCCTTCGCGAATGGTCAACGACAGGGTCTTTTCCTCCGGGCAGAACTTTACCGCGTTGTCCACCAGATTGTAAATCACTTGGGTAATGGCGTCGGGGTCTGCCCATGCGTAAACGGAATCCTCCGGCATATCCACTTCCACATTCAAGCGTTTGCCGTTGATTTTCTGTTCGAATGTAATCAGCACCTGACCGGCACATTCGCAAATGTCGAACCGGCGGAGCTTCTCGGCAGGAATACCCTCCTGGCCTTGCATACGGGAGATGTCCAGCATACTGCGTACCAAACGGCTCAGCCGCTTGGTCTCGTCGCAGACCATTTGCATATAGTGGGGGTGGCGCTCGGCAGGGATCGTGCCGTCCAGCATACCGTCCAAGTAGCCGGAAATGGTGGTCATGGGGGTTTTCAGCTCGTGGGACACATTGGCCACGAACTCGTTTCTGCGGTATTCGCTCTTTTGCAGGCGTACCGCCATATTGTTAAAGGCAAGCGCCAAATCCTGGACTTCCTTGGGGGAATTTTCGTCCACCTTTACGCGCGCTTCCAGATTGCCGTGGCCGAAATCGTTGGCGGCCTTAGCCATTTCCTGCAAAGGCGAGGATTGCTTCCGGGCCAGAATGATAATAGAAATGACCGCCAGCACCACAACCAAAACGGAAACCAGTCCGTAAATGTCCGCCAGACTATCGATGAAAGCCAAAGCCCGGGAGACGGGGGTGGACACCACCACAAGGCCCACAGGTTTGTGGGAGAACGTGTCGATAACAGGCACGCCAACCACATAGCGCTCGTCCTCGTAAAGGCCCTCCACCACGCCGGTGTCAGACACATAGCCGGTTGTAAACACTTCGTTTAAGTAGTCCTGTCCAACGACCATACCCTGATGGCGGCAACCCATAGGCGAGTCGGAGCAAAGCACCAGTTTGCCACTGCCGTCGCAGATGATGGCGTCGGCTTCGCTGACTCGGGTGGCCACGGACAGATTCACGAAAAAGTCCTGGGCGGACATAGAACCGCCGGAGTAGTAAGCAGCGGCCAGGCCGGAGATGGTTTGGCCTTCGTTTTTCAGGCGTTCCATCGTCTGCTTGGTAACGGTGTTGCGCATGAGCATTTGCACGGATGCGCCCACAAGCAGCAGTGCCGCCAGCAAAATGATGGCCACCGGGAAAAATGCGCGGCTGAATGAGGATTTCATAAACACTACCTCGAAATAAAGAATTGAGAATTGAGAGTTGAGAGTTGAGAATTCAGAATGCCCTGTTGCGGTGCCCGGCGAATGTCCTTGGCGCTTTCCGCCTTCGTCCCTCGCCGACCGCGGCCACTCGCTCAGGTCGCTTCTTCCGCCACCGGCGGCGCTCCCATCGCTCCCCACGTCATTGCGAGGAGCCGAAGGCGACGTGGCAATCCGTAATCCAAAAAACAGAATGTTGAGAGCCGATAAAATACTGATTTTATTATAATGAATACAGGTAAATATTGCAACAAAACCGGTGAAAAGTTTACAGTTAGGAAACATTATCGGTGGAAATTGCCGGTTTTTGCCAAATCTGCACCACGGGGAGGGTTGCTTTTGGGGGTAAACGATGGTATCATAGGTCCATAACAAAGAAAGAGAGGAAATACATATGAAAAAATTACTTGCAATTTTGTTGGCGCTGGTTCTGGTTCTGAGCCTGTGTGCTTGCGGCAATAAGGACGACAAGGACGATGGCAAAAAGGAAACCACCTCCGACAACGCAGAAACCCCCAATGACGACAACCAGGAAGGCCCCGGCAACGAGGAAGGCCCCGGCAACCAGGAAGGTTCCGGAGACAACAATGGTTCCGGTGATACCCCCGACACTCCCGACACTCCCGACACTCCCGACACACCCGACACTCCTGACACCCCTGACACTCCCGATACCCCCGATACAAATACCGCCTGCACGCACGAATGGAAGGCAGCCACCTGCACCGCCCCCAAGACCTGTTCCAAGTGTAATGCCACCGAAGGCAGCGCCGCCGGCCACAGCTGGAAAGACGCAACCTGCACTGCTCCCAAGACCTGCACCAAGTGCAGCGCCACCGAAGGCAGCAAGGGCAGCCACACCTTCACCGCTGATTGCACCGTCTGCGGCCAATACAACGAGGGCTATGTGGAACTGGGTCAGTCCTCCTGGGCGTTCACCCTGAAAGAGAACGGCCGGCTGACTTTGGGTTCTTATATCTTCTTTGACAGTGTGGCAGATCAGGGCGTCAATGTGGACTTTACCAACTATCTGCAACTGGACAAATACGCAGCAGAAATGGATTTGACCGTGGAGGAAGCACGGGAAGCCTGCAAGGAATATGACGGCATGTTGGTGACCTTTGAGGGCGCGGAATATGTCTACAACGGCGGGGGTATGGATAACTACAGCAGCCGCCGCTACAAGGAAGAAAACGGCGTTGTGACCGTTGAATTCCTGAGTCTTAACTGGGATGATAACGACAACGAAGTCTGGACGGTGTCCAAGACGGTTGTGATGAAGCGCACCGGCCTGGCCCAGATGACCGTTACCTCCAGCGACTACAATCCCACCCCCGTGGGCACCGTGCTCACCGGCGAATACTTCGGCAGTTAATAAAACAAACGCAATAAAACAAGCGGCACACCAAATCGGTGTGCCGCTTTTGCTATAACGATAAATCATTTTGCATTCTTTCGGACCGTCGAGGACGCCGGTCCCTACGGCGGAGCACGGAAATAATTCTGCATTATGCATTATGCATTCTGCATTTTCGAGGTTTATAAAACCTCGAACTTATATCCTACGCCCCAGACGGTTTTCACGCTCCACTTTTCGGACACATTTTCCAGTTTTTCGCGCAGGCGCTTTACATGCACATCAACGGTTCTGGAGTCGCCGAAATAGTCAAAGCCCCAAACTTCGTCCAGCAGCTGGTTACGGGTGTAGACCCGGTTGGGAGAGGAGGCAAGGTAGAACAAAAGCTCCATTTCCTTGGGAGGTGCGTCCACCTTTTTGCCGTCCACCAGCAGTTCAAAGGAGTCCATATCGATGACCAGCTTATCGAAGGTCAGCCGACGGGCGGACACCTCCTCGGTCACTCGGTCGGAACGGCGCAGCACCGCCTCGATACGGGCAAGCAGTTCTTTCATTTCGAAGGGCTTGGTCACGTAATCGTCAGCGCCGGAGCGCAGGCCGGTGACCTTGTCGTCGGTTTCGCCCTTGGCGGTGAGCATAATGACAGGGGTGTTGCTCTCAGCGCGAATGGCCTTGCAGACGGTCCAGCCGTCCATCACGGGCATCATCACATCCAGCAGCACCAGATTGGGCTTGATGGCGCGGAACTTCTCCAGACCCTGACCGCCGTCGGCTGCCAAGGTGACCGCATAGCCGCCCTTTTCCAGGTAAAGTTGCAAAAGTTCCCGGATATTGGGGTCGTCTTCCACAATCAAAACAGAAATCGCCATAAGGAAAAACCTCCAGTTTACTCTCATATATAGTATATTATAACGCGCAAATACGGTTTGCGGTGAACAAATTGTGAATAGTTGGGTATTTTTTGGGCAAAAAACAAAGTTTTCTTGCAAAAAAAGGGATTTCCCATTATAATAGACGTGCGCACTTGGCTCTCCCCTTGGGAGAGCTGGCACGGCTTTAGCCGTGACTGAGAGGGTAATCAGCAAGAAAACCCTCTCCGTCAGCCTGTGTGGCTGACACCTCTCCCAGAGGGAGAGGCAAGAGTAGTAGGAGGTTCTTATGGAAGCGATTATCGAATTATTAAAGGCGGTGCTGTTCGGCATCGTGGAGGGCATCACCGAGTGGCTGCCCATTTCGTCTACGGGACATATGATTCTGCTGGATAAATTTGTAAAACTGAATGTGACGGAAGCGTTCTATGAGATGTTCCAGGTGGTCATTCAGTTGGGCGCGATTTTGGCGGTTATTGTTCTGTTTTTCCACAAACTTAACCCCTTTTCCCCGAAAAAAGACCTGACCCAGAAGAAAAACACCTGGCAGTTGTGGGCAAAAGTGATTGTGGCGGTTCTGCCGTCGGCAGTCATCGGTCTGTTCCTGGACGAATGGATGGATAAGCATCTGTATAACTATGTGGTGGTGGCCATCGCCCTGGTTGTTTACGGCGTGGCGTTCTTGTTCCTGGAGCGTGGCAGCGAAAAGGCAAACCGCATCGACAACGTGTATGCCATCGACTATAAGACCGCCCTGCTCATCGGTGCGTTCCAGTGCCTTGCGCTGATTCCCGGCACCTCCAGAAGCGGCTCTACCATTTTGGGTGCCATTATCTTGGGCGTTGGCCGGTCTGCCGGCGCAGAGTTTAGTTTCTTCCTGGCAATCCCCACCATGCTGGGCGCCAGCGCATTGAAGCTCTTAAAGTACGCAATGGAAATTATGGACGGCGCGGCCGCTGCTCCCAACGGCACCGAACTGGGTGTGCTGGCGGTGGGCTGTGTGGTGTCCTTCGTGGTAAGCCTGCTGGTCATCAAGGGTCTGATGGAATATGTGAGAAACCACAAGTTCTCCTCCTTCGGCATCTACCGGATTGTCTTGGGCATCGCGGTGCTTGGCTACTTTGTAATCACAAGCCTGTAAAAACATATAAAAAAGTCTCCCCGGTTGGGGAGGCTTTTTTTATGTTCTAAATCAGATGCCGTAGAAGATCCACAGGTAAATGTAAGCCGGGATGATGGCAGCCAGCGTAAAGGGGATGCCGATTTTGAAGAAGTCGGCGTTCTTTACGGTGTAGCCCTCTTTCCGCAGGATACCGATGCCGGTGATGTTGGCAGATGCGCCGATGGGGGTGCAGTTGCCGCCAAGGGTAGCGCCGGAGAGCAGACCGAAGTACAGAACTGTGGGGTCAATATTCAGGGCAGAGGCAAGACCGGCGATCACGGGGATCATGGTTGCCACATAGGGGATGTTGTCGATGAATGCGGAGATGAGAACGGAGGCCCACACGATTACCGTGTACAGCACGAACACGTTGCCGCCGCCCAGCTTTGCCAGCAGACCGGCGATGGCGTCGATCACGCCCTGCTCGGAGATAGCGCCGATCATCAGGAACAAGCCCAAAAGCAGGCCGATGGTCTCAAAGTCGATCTCCTTCAGGGGGCCGGTGACAGCGGACAGGGTCTTTTTCTTAGCCAAATTCACGATCAGACCCACAACCAGCAGCGCACAACAGATCAGGCCGTTGGCGATGTCCGGCTTGTTGGGGATAAAGGAAGCGGCGATCAGCAGCACGATGGTGCCGCCCAGCAGATAGGTAGGAACAAAATCCGTGACCTTGGTGCGGGTTTCTGCCTTGGGGATTGCGCCCTTTTCCTTGCGGAAGATAAAGGCCAGAATCAGTGCGGAAAGCACTGCGCCCAGCTCCACGGCGAAGAACATGCCGGGGGCGCCCTTGTACCAGAAGAAGTCCATAAAGCTCATATCCAGCGCAGAACCCAGCATAATGGCGGTGGTGTCGCCCACCAGCGTTGCGGCGCCCTGCAGGTTGGAGGACACGGCGATGCCGATGATGAAGGGAACGGGGTTGGTCTTGAGCTTCTTGCAGATCTCCAAAGCCACGGGTGCGACCATCAGAACGGTGGCCACATTATCCACAAAGGCGGAAATGATACCGGCAAACAAAGACATTGCCACGGCCGCCCACATAACATTGGGGACCTTTTCCATAATGAGGTCGGCAAGCAGAGAGGGCATCTGGCTCTCAATGAAGAGCGCCACAAGACCCATAGTGCCGGCGATCATCAAAATCACGTTGAAGTCGATAGCGCCGAAGATCTTGCCCAGAGGGAGCATACCGCTGACAATAAAGATCAGCGCGGAGCCCAGGGCAATATAGGGTCTAAACTTGCTGAAAGCCAGCATCAGAACATAAGTCAGCGCAAAAAGCGCAATAGCCGCATACATCATAATTCGTTACACTTCCTTTGTGGAGCCGACGGGGTTGACGATGGAGTAACCGACGTTCACCAGGTGGTCAGCAACACGCTCCATACCTGCGATGGCGGAGGAGTAGTAGGGACTGACATCCATAGAGCAATGGCCCTCAGCCAGGCGGGCAAAGTGGGCGGAGGTGAAATCCTTCTTCATATCGTCGATCTGATCCTCCAGCTTGGCAAGCTCCTCCAGACCGTCCTTGTTCAGGGTGTCGAAGGCGATCTTGGAGAGGGTCAGCATCTGCATGACCTGATTGCTCATAGTCTTCATATCAGCCTGACCGATGGCGGAGAAGGCCAGCTTCTTGGCAGACATTTCAGTTGCGATGTCAAAGAAGTTCTCGGCGTGGTCACCGATACGCTCCAAGTCGTTGAGCACGTGGAAGTAAGAGCCGATCACCTGCTCGTCGCTCTGCTCCACGGTGGAGGAAAGCTTGATGAGGAACCGGGTCAAAGCGCCGTTGGTGAAGTCGATAACGGCTTCGTTTTCAGCAATCTGCTCGCCCTTGGACAGATCCTCGCTCTCCATAGCCTCGAAGGACAGGCCGATGTTTTCCTCAACCAAGGAGAACATATAGTCCATTTCCTTCTTGACCTGCATCAAAGCAACGGGGGGCATAGTCAGCAGACGGTCGTCCACGAACTTGAGGGAACGGGTCTCCTCTGCGGACTTCTTGTCCTTGATCATCCGCTCGGAGAACTTGACCAGCGGTGTCACGAAGGGCAACAGCATAGCGCAGGAAATCACATTGTACAGGGTGTGGAAGGAAGAGGTACGCATCTGCAGGCTCATGGGGTCGGTGCCGGGGAAGAAAGAGGTCAAAAGCTCCACGAGGGGTGCTTTGAAGATCCACACGATCACCGTGAAGATGCTCATACTGATGGTGGTGAAGGTCAGGTAAATCAGGGTGACCCGTTTTGCGTTGGTGTTGGTGCCGATGGAGGCCAGCAGCGCGGTCACGCAGGTGCCCAGGTTTGCGCCCAGCACGATGAACAGCGCCATATCCAGCTCCAGAACGCCTGCGCCCACCATGGTGATCACAACACCGGTGGCAGCAGAAGAGCTCTGGATCAGGGCGGTGAAGATCACGCCCACCAGCAGAAGCAGCAGGGGGAAGTCAATGACCTGGAAGATGCCCTGGAACAGACCCTTTACCAGATCGTTGCCGAAGGCCTGGTCACTACTCATAATGTTCAGACCAACGAAGATCAGGCCCAAGCCGCCACACAGCAGGCCGGCCAGCTTCATCTTCTCCTTCTTAGAGAAGCCCATCATAACGCCGGCAAAGGCCAGCAGGTACATTGCCATATCAAAGTAGTCGTTCTTCAGAGAGACCAGCAGACCGGTGATGGTGGTACCGATCTTGGCGCCCATCAGAATGGGGGTTGCCTGCATCAGGGTCATAACGCCGGCGTTTACAAGGCCGATGACCATAACGGAGGTGGCGGAAGAACTCTGGATAATGGCGGTGACGCCGGCGCCGATGCCAACGCCGGAGAAACGGTTGTTGGCCACACGGCCCAGCATACGTTTCATACCCTCGCCGGCGCTCTTTTCCAGCGCTTCGCTCAGGAAGTTCATACCGACGATGAACACGCCAACGCCGGCCAGCAGCCAAATCAGGCTTTGGATTAGTTGCATAATTTCGTTTACTGTCATAGATTACATATCTCCTTTCGTCCTGGGGAGTGAATTAAGTGTCGATAATAAAAGTTTTCCAAACTTCCCCATCATAACTAATTTATCATAGGGAAAGTCAAAAGTAAAGCAAAATTTCGCCTGAAATATGCATAAAAATACGGCAGAGAGGGACACTCTCTGCCGTGAAATAACACAATATAAAATTGAGAATTGAGAGTTGAGAATTGAGAATTGTTGTATTTCCTGCAAAAAATGATTAGAATCTGTCGCCGTAGGCGACACCTTAACTCTCAATTCTACATTCTCAATTCTTAATTTGCTTGCAGGTCCTGGCCCAGCAGGTATTTTCTGGCCGGGGTTTTGAGCAAAAGCCCGCCGGCAATCAGAATCATCACCATATCCGGCAGCATATATGCGCCGTTATAGAGGGCAGAATAGAACCAAGGGGTGGTCATGGTCATACCGAAGAATGCTTCGGGCATATATTCTGCCCAGATGGTAGCGCCAACCACATAATGTACCAAAAACCGCAGACCACAGGCCACAATGGTGCCCAGGGCAAATTTACCCCGGAACAGGCCTGCAACACCCAAAACCGAGTAGGCCAGCAAAAAATCACCTACGATGCTCTGCCAACCGATGGCGATGCCACCCTCGAACAGGGTCTGCAAAATGGCGTGGGCCACGCTTACCACCATACCCGGGCCAAAGCCCCAGCGGACGCAGGCCACGATGATGGGGAGCATTGCCAGGTCCACCGAGCCGCCCCAAAGGAACTTGTAGAAGGGCAGAAAACTTAAGATTTCTGCCAGTGCGATGAGGATTGCGCCTTCGGTCAAGGCGCGCAAACGGATGTTTTTCATAGAAGATACCTCCAAAAATAAAATATCGCATTGCAACCGGTCCTAGGTGCAATGCGATACAAAGGTATCTTTATGTGCATCTTTTCCTACGACGGTACTGACCGTATCAGGTTCACGGGTCAAGGCCACAAAGCCCAATCTCAGCCGGATGCGTCCGGCTCCCCGAAGACGTGGTTTTATGCGATTGATTACAGTATAGCAAACAAATTCCGTTTGTCAAGCCTTTTTCCGAAACACGAAAAACCGCTGTCCCAGATAATTCAGCACGATGAACAGCCCCAAGCCCACCACCATAGCGATGTTCTCCTGAATGGTTTTGCTCAAACCCTCCAGCAGATGGCGCGTCAGCGGTTTGGCGATACCGTAAGCGATGAAGTAGCAGGTGGGAATGTGGAAAACAAACCGCAGCAGCGTTTTACCGGAGTAGGCATCGGCCCGGAAGGTAAAACGCCGGTTCAGCAGATAACTGGAAATGCTGCCCAGCACATAGTTGGATGCGCTGGAAATCCAGTAGCCTAAGTGAAACACGTTGTAAAACACAAACATAGCGGTTGTGCCGATGATGGTGTTTACGACACCCACCATAACATATTTCAGAAAGGTTTTGTCAAACAGACTTTTTATAATCTCTTTCAAATCGAAGTGTCCTTTATTCGGGAGAGTCCAAATTGATAACGTCCTGCACGATATAGAGGGGACGGTTTTTAATTTCCCCGAAAACAATGGAAATATACTGACCGATGATGCCGATGACCGTTAAAATCACAGCCGACAGAAAACACATCGCCACGATGACGGTAGTATAGCCACTGGGGGTGCCACGGGTGAACTTTTCAATGATGGTGACAATCATCAGAATCAGGCCCAGAAGCGCCACGCCAAAGCCGGAATACAGACCCAGCTTCAGGGGCATATCGGAAAAACTGCACAGGGTGGAAACGGAAAAGGACACCAGCTTCCGTAAGGAGTACTTGCTCTTGCCGGCCACTCGGCGGTTTGCCTGAAATTCCAGGGTGGTTCTGGGGAAACCGACGCTTTGCACGTAACCGCGCAGGTAGCGCACCCGGTCCCGGTACTCGGTTTTCAGCACTTTGGCCACGGGCTTGGTGAAGGCCAAAAAGTCCGAGGCGTTATTTTCAAACTTCACAGGGGAAAACAGATTCAGGAACTTGTAAAACAGCTTGGAGGCACAGTTCATCAGAAACCCGCCGTCAGCCCGGGAGGTTCGTACCATAGACACCACGTCATAGCCGGCTTCAAATTGCTCCACAATCTGAGGCAGGCAGGCAGGCGGATGTTGCAAATCTGCGTCCATACACACAACACCGTCGCCGGTTGCGTAGTCCACACCGGCAATCATAGCGGCCTCGTGACCGAAGTTCCGGGAGAAGTTAATCACCTTTACTTTGGGATTTTCCCCGGCAAAACGCCGCAACAGGGCAAGACTTTCGTCGCGGCTTCCGTCGTTGACGAAAATCAGTTCATAATTCCAGGAAAGGCCCTCCAGAACGGGCAGAATTTCCTGATAAAAGGGTGTCAGCGACAGGGCTTCGTCGTAAACGGATACGACCACGGACAGCCGTTTTTTCGGCATAGCGGTTCCTCTTTTCTGTGGTTACATAGATTCGGACAGGCGTTTTCCGCCCAGAATGTGGAAGTGCAGGTGCTTGACGGACTGACGGGCATCATCACCGCAGTTGGAAACCACCCGGTAGCCGTTTTCCAGGTTTTCGGCCTTGGCAATCTGGGGAATCACCTCAAAAATGTGGGCAACCAAATTGCTGTTTTCGGAGGTGATGGCATCAACAGAGGGCAGGTGAATCTTGGGAATCACCAGAATGTGGGTGGGCGCCTGGGGGTTGATGTCCCGGAAGGCGTAGACCAGCTCGTCCTCATAAACTTTGGCAGAGGGAATACTGCCGTCGATGATTTTGCAGAAAATACAATCCATTTTTCGTTCCTCCTATATTAAAATCCCAATACGGCGAAAACGCCGGTGCTGGCAAGGGCCATAATCACGCCTGCGATGACAACACCCAGGGAAACGGACGCCACCGTGGACTTAAAGCCCATATCCAAAAAGCTTGCGCCCATAGCGCCTGTCCACGCACCGGTACCGGGCAAAGGAATACCAACAAAGAGCATCAGGGCGATGAACAATCCGCCCCGGCCGGTTTTTCGCACAAGCTTTTGACCTGCGTGTTCGCCTTTTACAAGAAAAAAGGTGAAGATTTTGCCGATGTATTTCTTATTTGCTCCCCAAATAAGTACTTTTCGTGCGAAAAAATAGATAAACGG
>JAZOSY010000029.1:0-11001 GCA_045657385.1 Faecousia sp.
ATTTGGAGCGGTCGTTGGGGTTCGTACCCTATGGCGATGCTGGGCATTTTTGCGTTTACCTGTCTGATTTTCAGTGAGCTCTTAATTTCTCACGGCAAAACATCGTTTAAGACATTGGCTGTTACCTTTGTGGCCGGTGCGCTGATTCCTTACTTGATTACGGCACCTTCACGACTGCTAAATTGGCCCAATGGACGCTTCCTGGTTTTGATTCCTTTTGTGATTGCGTTTATGTCCGATACGGGTGCCTACTTTACAGGCCTTGCGTTCGGCAAGCATAAACTTGCACCCAATATCAGTCCCAAGAAAACAATCGAAGGATTTTTTGGTGGTATTTTGGTGGCGGTTCTGGGCGTTTTGCTTTATTGTTTTGTTTTGGAACGCCTGTTCCAGTTGAAGGTCAGTTATATGAATGGCCTCGTTTTCGGCATTTTAGGCAGCTTAAGTGCAGTATTTGGCGACTTGTGCTTCTCTGCAATCAAGCGGCAGGCCGGAGTTAAGGATTACGGAAATATAATTCCCGGACACGGTGGTGTTTTGGATAGATTCGACTCCGTTGTGATAGTTGCAACGTTGGTGGAAGTCCTCACATACTTATGTCCCGTGGTGGTGAGATAATGATACAAGCAGTAAGTATTTTGGGGTCTACCGGCTCGATTGGCCGGCAAACCCTCGATATTGTTGACAATTTGCATATACCTGTTACCGCGTTAACGGCCGGAACAAGCGTGGAGCGTATGGCAGAACAGTGCCGTAAGTATCGGCCGAAATTGGCGGTTATGGCAACACAGGCAGCTGCAGAGCAGCTGCGTGATGCAATCGCAGACTTGCCGATTCAGGTCAGTTGGGGTGAGGAAGGCTTAATTGCAGCCGCTACAATTCCCGATGCAGATTGTGTAATTACGGCAGTGGTCGGTATGGTTGGGTTAAAACCTACCCTTGCGGCCATTCGTGCCGGCAAACGAATTGGTTTAGCCAATAAAGAAACGCTGGTCTGTGCGGGCGAATTGGTGATGTCTGAAGCAAAACGGTTTTCCACGGAAATCATTCCCGTTGATTCCGAACACTCTGCAATCTATCAGTGCCTGATGGGAAATTACGACAAGTCCCAAATCAAGCGCATTATCCTGACTTGTTCCGGCGGACCTTTTTTTGGTATGAGCAGGGAACAATTGACTGCTGTTACAAAAGCAGACGCATTACGCCATCCCAACTGGAAGATGGGCCCGAAGATTACAGTTGACTGTGCAACTCTAATGAACAAGGGTTTGGAAGTGATTGAAGCTATGCGCTTGTACGACTTGCTTCCGAAGCAGGTAGATGTGGTTATTCATCGCCAAAGCATTGTCCACTCTATGGTCGAGTTTGTAGATGGTGCGGTGATGGCGCAGTTGGGAAGCCCTGATATGCGTCTGCCTATTCAGCTGGCGATGACCTATCCGGAGCGCATGGCATGCCCGGTTGATGAATTAAACTTGCTCGCTTGTGGAAATCTGACATTTTCCGAACCGGATTTGGAGGCATTTCCGTGTCTTGCATTGGCACAGAAGTGTGCGGAACTGGGTGGTACAGCCTGCCCGGCTATGAATGGAGCAAATGAAGAAGCAGTTGCGATGTTCTTAAACGACGAAATTGGCTTCTATGACATTTATCGTTTGGTGTCCAAAGCAGTGGATGCTACGCCTTTTGTTAAAAATCCCACACTGGAACAAATTCTGGAGGCGGACAGTTATGCCCGTAGCTTGGTTCGCAGTGAAGCTATGAAATAAGCGAGGTCAATTATGACAATTCTCTTTGCAATTCTACTTTTTAGTTTTCTGATATTTATCCACGAACTGGGCCATTTTTTGGCCGCGAAAGCATCCGGTGTTCGGGTGAATGAGTTCTCTTTGTTTATGGGACCGGCTATCTTCAAAAAGCAGAAGGGAGAAACGCTGTATACTATCCGCTGTATCCCCTTTGGTGGCTACTGTGCTATGGAGGGTGAAGATGCGGATACCGATGACCCCGGTTCTTTTCAGAAAGCAGCATGGTGGAAACGGCTGATTATCTTGGTTGCCGGTTCCTTTATGAATCTGGTTGCAGGTGTGCTACTGATTACTGTGATGCTCTCCTGCAGCAAGGGATATGTAGATACAAAGCTTGCGTATGTGGAACCCGATAGCTCAGTGGTCGGAGGACTTCAGGTAGGAGATGAGATTCTGTCCTTCAACGGAACAAAAGTGGATATTTATGCCGATTTTGCGTTAGAAACCTATTTTTTGGAAGACGGTTCTTACGATATGACTGTCCTGCGCGACGGTAAAAAAGTGGAATTGAAAGATGTTCCCTTTATTCGTAAGGATTTTGAAGATGGAGCAGGCGTTCGCTTTGGAATTTCTTTCGATACACAAAAGACAACATTTCGCTCGGTTTTGAGGCAAATCTGGCCGGAAACCCGTTACCAAATCAAATCTACGTTTGTCGGGTTAAAAATGCTCCTGACCGGCAAGGCCGGTATGAAGGATATGGCAGGACCCGTTGGAATTGTTACGATGATGTCCGATGTGGCAAATGCTTCTGATTCTACCTCCGCAGCACTGCTGAATATGCTCGCATTTGGTGGTATGATTGCTGTCAATTTGGCTGTGATGAACTTGATTCCGTTTCCTGCGTTGGATGGAGGCCGTGTTCTTGGCCTTTTGCTGACTTGTGCCATTGAAGGTGTCACGAAAAAGAAGCTAGATGCCAAATATGAAGGCTATATTCATAGCGCAGGTATGGTTTTGCTGCTTATACTAATGGCAGTGATTCTCTTTAAGGATATTTTCATGATATTCAAGAGGTGAAGACTATGACCAGACAAATTTTGGTTGGCGGAGTTCCGATAGGCGGTGGTGCGCCTGTTGTGATTCAGTCTATGCTGAATACTAAAACAACGGATGTGGATGGTTCCTTGGAGCAGTTGCGAAAGCTTTCCGTGGCGGGTTGTCAGATTGCCCGTTTGGCTGTTCCCAATAAGGAGGCGGCTGAGTTCTTTGGCGAGATCTGCAAGGCTTCGCCCCTGCCCTTGGTCGCAGATATTCACTTCGATTATAAATTGGCACTGATGGCTGCTGAGGGCGGTGCGGCGAAAATTCGCATCAATCCCGGCAATATCGGCGGTGAGGATCGGGTGGAGGCTGTGGTTGCCGCCTGTAAGGAGAAGAAAATTCCCATCCGCATCGGCGTAAACGGCGGTAGCTTGGATAAAAAACTGCTTGAGAAGTACGGCCACCCGACTGCTGAAGCGCTGGTTGAAAGTGCATTCGAGCATTTGGAGTTGCTGGAAAAACACGGCTTTTATGATACCTGTGTTTCTATGAAATCCTCCAACGTACCCACAATGGTGGCTGCGGCAAGACTTTTCCGCAGTAAATGTGACTACCCCATTCATATCGGCGTGACCGAGACCGGCCCTGTTCGAATGGGTCTTATGAAGTCCGCTATGGGAATCGGTGCACTTTTGTTGGACGGAATTGGTGATACAATTCGTGTGAGCCTGACCGATGACCCGGTAGAAGAGGTCTATGCAGCCAAGGATATTTTAAAGGCTGCCGGCCTAAGAAAAGAGGGCGTGAATATTATTTCCTGCCCAACCTGCGGCCGTACCCAAATCGACTTGATTGGCCTTGTGAATCAAGTCGATGAGGCGTTGAAGAATTGCAATAAACCTATAACTGTCGCAGTAATGGGTTGCGTTGTAAACGGCCCCGGCGAAGCCCGGGAGGCTGATATTGGCATTGCCGGCGGTGATGGCTGCGGCATGCTGTTTGAAAAAGGGGAGCAGATTTGCAAATTGCCCTACGATGAATTGCTTCCTGCTCTGTTAAAAAGAATTGATGCAATGTAAGAGGATGCTATGCGCGAACAGGTATTTTTCCTAAATATGTTTTCGGATTATGAGCCGTCTGAAGCCTTAAAAGAGGCCTTTTCTCAGGCGGCCATTGTTGCTGCGGATATTGACCCGGAGACAAGAAAAGTGGCAGTTGCTGTCCATTCCGAGCAATATATTCCTGCAAGGTTGTTAGAGCAAGCCGGACGGGAAATTGCGACACTGTATGCTTTGCAGACTGTGAAAATTGTAGCAACACATCCTGAAATTGAGTTGGAAAAACTGGAGGCCAATGAGCTAGTCGAGCTTTTCATTGCAGAAAACTCTATGTGCCGTGCCTCATTGGCCGGTGCGCAATGGGAATGGAAGGATAAGGAACTCCATATTCACCTACGCGCCAACGGAAAGGACACGCTGCTGGAGTGCGTTCCTGCAGTGGCTGGCAAAATTAAGGAGCGCTTTGGCGTAAGTGTTGCTATGCGATTCCATGCAGGTGAAGCACTGGAAGGCCAGGCGTTATTTGATGCTATGGCACAGATGCGCGATACAATGATTGCTGAGTTGCCGATTGTTACAGAAACAAGTAACAAAGTCCAGGCAAAACCTGAAGAACCTACTGCTATCTACGGCAAGCCCATTAAGGGCGCAACTACACCTATGAAGGAATTGAACCTGGATATGGGCAGTGTTGTTGTTGAGGGTAGGGTGTTCAGCGTTGAACATAAAGAATTGAAAAAACGCAATGCTTGGGTAATCAACTTTGATATGACCGATAATCTGGGCTCTGTTCGCGTGAATCGCTTTATGGAAAATAACGAGGCAAAGCCTATATTGGAGGCCGTCAAAGAAGGCGTTGTGCTGAAAGTCTTAGGACGGCTACAGATAAATCAGTTTGATAATGAAATGGTTTTAAGACCGTCCGCTATTACGTACGGTGAAATGGAAAGTCGTAAAGATAAGGCCGATGGCGAAAAGCGCGTGGAGCTGCACCTGCACACCATTATGTCCAATATGGATGCGCTGACCAACACGGAGGCCGCTATCAAGCAGGCGGCTGCTTGGGGTCATAGGGCCATTGCCATTACAGACCATGGCTGCTGCCAATCCTTTACCGATGCATTCCATGTGGTGGGCAATCCGAAGAAAGCGCCTAAGGTGGCCGGCACAGATGAACCCATCAAGGTCCTTTACGGTTGCGAGGGTTACTATGTCAATGATGTGGATGACCGCATTGTGGTTCACGGCGCGAAGAATATGACCTTCGATGAGCCCTATGTTGCCTTTGATTTGGAAACCACGGGTCTGTCCTCCCGTGAAGATAAAATTATTGAAATTGGTGCGGTTTTGATGCAAAACGGCCGGGAACTGGATCGGTTCCAGACCTTTGTGGATCCGCAAATGAAGCTGCAAAAGGAAACGGTCGACCTGACCGGCATCACCGATCAGATGCTGCAGGGCGCCCCGAAGCTGGAAGAAATTTTTCCGAAATTTCTGGAATTCGTGGGCGATCGGGTGCTTGTTGCCCACAACGCAGATTTTGACACGGGATTTATCCGGGCAGCTTGTGATAAACTGGGTCATCCCTATACATTTACATCAGCTGACACCTTAGTGCTGTCCCAAAATTTAATGCCCCAATTGAATAGATTCAAGCTGGATGTGGTGGCAGATGCCTTAAGTCTGCCGGAGTTCAATCACCACAGAGCGGCAGATGATGCAGTGACATGTGGCCTGATTATGTCCAAAATGTTTGAAAAGCTTGCCGAACTGGATATTCATAGCCTGCAGGCGGTGAATCCGGCAATGGAGGGCCTGCGCAAGCAGAACAGAATCGGCAACCGTCAGGCGCGGCATATCATTTTGTTTGCCAAAAACCAGATGGGTCTGCGTAACCTCTATCAGCTGATCTCCTTGTCCAACTTGGAGTACTTTAAGCGTCAGCCGCGTATGCCCAAGTCTGAGATCCTGCGGCTTCGTGAGGGTTTGATCATCGGCTCTGCCTGCGAAGCCGGCGAGCTGTTCCAAGCGGTATTGGACGGCAAGACAAACGATGAACTGAAGCGCATCGCGTCCTTCTACGACTTCCTTGAGATCCAACCCATCAGCAATAACGCCTTTATGCTGGAAAAGGGCATCGTAAATGATGTTGAGCAGCTCCGGGACTTTAACCGCACAATCGTCCGCCTTGGCGAAGAGCTTGGAAAGCCTGTTGTTGCAACCGGCGATGTACATTTCCTGAATCCCGAGGATGAGATATTCCGCCATATTCTTTTGGCGACAAAGGGCTTTGACGATTGCGACAGACCCAACCCTCTTTACTTCCGCACAACGGACGATATGCTGAACGAATTTGCCTATCTGGGCGAGGAGAAGGCATATGAAGTGGTCGTTAAAAACCCCAACCTGATTGCGGATATGTGCGAGGTGGTCAACGCTGTCCCCAAGAACCTGTTTGCGCCGAAGATTGAGAATTCTGTTGAGGATCTGAAGGAACTGGTCTATGGTAAAATGCATAGACTTTACGGCGAAAATCCCCCGGAGCTCATTCGCAAGCGTATCGATACCGAATTAAATGACATTATCACCTGTCACTACGATGTGATCTATATGTCTGCCCAGAAGCTGGTGCAGAATTCCTTGGATAACGGCTATCTGGTAGGCTCCCGTGGCTCGGTCGGCTCGTCCATCGTGGCATTTATGTCGGGCATTACGGAGGTTAATTCCTTCCCACCCCATTACCGTTGTCCCAACCCGGATTGTAAGCATACCACATTCGATGTGCCGGAAGGCTTCGAGTGCGGAGCGGACTTGCCGGATGCGGTTTGCCCCAAGTGCGGCACACCCTATGCCAAGGAAGGCTTTAACATTCCGTTTGAAACATTCCTTGGTTTCGGCGGTGATAAGGTGCCGGATATTGACCTGAACTTCTCCGGTGAATATCAGGCCAATGCCCACGCATATTGCACAGAAATGTTTGGAAAATCCCATGTTTTCCGGGCAGGCACTGTGGGTACGGTAGCAGAAAAGACCGCCTATGGCTATGTAAAGAAGTACCTGTCCGAGCGCGGACAGGCTGCCAACGGCGCGGAGATCAACCGTCTTGCAGCCGGCTGCGTTGGTGTTCGCAGAACCACCGGCCAGCACCCCGGCGGTCTGGTGGTTATTCCTCAGGAGAATGAAATTTGGGACTTCTGCCCGGTACAGCACCCGGCCGATGACCCCAATTCCGACCAGATCACCACCCATTTTGAATACCACGCTATGGAAGAAAACCTCCTGAAGCTGGATATGCTGGGTCACGATGACCCCACAATGATCCGAATGATGGAGGATATGACCGGCGTGGATGCCAAGACCATCCCTCTGGATGATAAGAGGACTATGTCCATCTTTACGGATTCTAAGGTGCTTGGCTATGAAAATGACCCCATTTTGGGTCCCACTGGCGCAGTTGCGGTGCCGGAATTCAACACCCGGTTCACCCGTGGCGTTTTGCTGGACACAAAGCCTGAGAAGTTTGACTTTTTGGTGCGTATTTCCGGCTACACCCATGGTACGGACGTGTGGCTGGGCAATGCTAAGGACCTGATCGTCTCCGGCACAGCCCGTGTTGACCAGACAATCGGCTGTCGTGACGATATTATGATCTACCTGATCTCTATGGGTCTGCCGGAAAAACGGGCCTTTAAGATTATGGAGATGGTTCGTAAGGGCAGAGGACTTCCCGAGGGCGCAGAAGACGAAATGCGTACAGCCGGTGTCCCGGAATGGTATATTGACTCCTGCAAGAAAATCAAGTATCTGTTCCCCAAGGCTCACGCTGTGGCCTATGTTATGATGGCATTCCGCATCGCGTGGTTTAAGGTCAATTATCCGTTGGCCTTCTATTCGGCATATTTCTACCGCCGCAGCCAAAAGGGCGGCTTTGACGCAGCGCTTATGACCGGCGGAATGGACGCAGTCGTGGCCAATATCCGGGCAATTGAAGCAAACGAGGATGCTACCGCCAAGGATGAGGACCTGCTCACTACATTGGAGGTTGTCTATGAGTACTACCTCCGCGGATTTGAGTTTGCTCCCATCAGCCTCTATGACAGCCACGCAACGAAATTCCTTATCAAAGACGGCAAGATCGTGCCTCCCTTTGTGGCCGTTTCCGGTTTGGGTGAAACAGCCGCATGGGATTTGATGAACGGTCGTGAAGGTAAGTCGTTTTTGTCCATTGAGGAAGTTGCGGCAGCCTGCCCAAAGGTTTCAAAAACCCATATGCAGATGTTAAAAGAGGCCGGAGCTTTCGGTGACCTGCCGGAGACCAGCCAAGTCAATCTGTTTGACAGCTTCTAAGGAGGATACCTATGCAAGATATTGGTATGCAGTTTCATATCCGATGTAAGGAAGGGGATGTGGGCAAATACTGCTTCCTGCCGGGCGATCCCGGCCGATGTGAGGCGATTGCGGCCCACTTTGATAACCCGGTCCATATTGGAATGAACAGAGAGTACAACATCTATACCGGTACGCTGCTGGGCGAAAAGGTAAGTGTCTGCTCCACCGGCATCGGTGGCCCTTCTGCATCCATCGCGATGGAGGAGTTGGCAGCAATCGGCGCAGATACCTTCATTCGCATTGGTACCTGCGGTGGTATCCATATGGATGTGCTGCCCGGTGATGTGGTCGTTGCCACCGGCGCTGTCCGCTTTGAGCATACTTCCTTGGAGTATGCACCGATGGAGTTTCCTGCTGTGCCGGACTTTGATATTACCGCGGCACTGAAGTCTGCCAGCCAGGCGCTTGGTTACCGCACTCATGTTGGCGTGGTTCAATGCAAAGATTCTTTCTACGGCCAGCATTCACCTGAGAAAAGCCCCGTATCCTATGAGCTGCTCCAAAAATGGGAGAGCTGGAAACGACTGGGCGTCAAGGCCAGCGAAATGGAATCTGCGGCGCTGTTTGTTGTGGCAGCTGCACTGGGTGTACGGTGTGGCAGCTGTTTCCACGCAGTGTGGAATCAGGAACGGGAAAAGGCAGGCCTTGCCATGCCCATGACGGAAGACACTTCCGCAGCCATTCGAGTAGGCGTTGAGGCGATGAAACGCACCATTGCTGCAGACAAGAAGTAACTTGGAGGATCATTATGAATTATGACGTTTTAATAATCGGTGCAGGTCCGGGCGGTATTTTCTCTGCCTATGAATTGACCAAATTAAACCCCGAACTGAAGGTCGCGGTCTTCGATGCCGGCCACGAATTGAGCAAACGTAACTGCCCCATCGACGGCGAGAAGATCAAAGGCTGCATTGGGTGTAAGAGCTGCTCTATTATGAACGGCTTTGGCGGCGCCGGTGCATTTTCTGACGGCAAATACAACATTACCAACGATTTTGGCGGCACACTCTACGAGTACATCGGCAAGAAGCACGCGCTGGAGCTGATGGAGTATGTTGACGAGATCAATATGCGCTACGGCGGAGAGGGAACGAAGCTCTACTCCACCGCTGGTTCTAAGTTCAAGAAGCTGTGCATCCAGAATGGCCTGCACCTGCTGGATGCGTCAGTGCGCCATTTGGGCACAGATAAGAACTATGTTGTTCTGGAGAATCTCTACAACGAGATGAAGGACAAGATGGACTTCTACTTCGACACGCCCGTTGATTCTATTTCCAAGACAAACGATGGCTATGAAATCCATTGCGCCAAGGGAACCTACACCTGCAAAAAGTGCATCATTTCCGTTGGTCGCAGCGGCAGCAAGTGGATGGAAACGGTCTGCAGCGACCTGAATATCCAGACAAAGTCCAACCGTGTTGACATCGGTGTCCGTGTTGAGCTGCCTGCAGATGTGTTCTCTCACCTGACCGACGAGCTGTATGAAAGTAAGATCGTTTACCGCACACAGAAATACGGCGACTTGGTCCGCACCTTCTGTATGAACCCCAAGGGCGCGGTGGTTAACGAGAATACTAACGGCATCGTAACCGTCAACGGCCACAGCTACGAAGACCCTGCCAAGCAGACGGATAACACCAATTTTGCGCTTTTGGTGTCCAAGCATTTCTCCGAGCCCTTTAAGGACAGCAACGGCTACGGCGAGTCCATTGCTCGTCTGAGCAATATGCTGGGTGGTGGCGTATTGGTGCAGCGCTTCGGCGACCTGATCCGCGGCCGTCGTTCCACACCCCATCGTATGACCGACTCCTTTATGACACCTACGCTGAACGCTACCGCAGGCGATCTGAGCCTTGTTCTGCCTAAGCGAATTTTGGACGGCATCATCGAAATGATCTATGCGCTGGACAAGATCGCACCCGGAACTGCCAACGACGATACGCTGCTCTACGGCGTGGAGGTCAAGTTCTATAATATGGAAGTTGCGGTTGACGAGCATTTGGAAAGCTGCCACAAGGGTCTTTATATCATTGGTGACGGCAGTGGCATTACCCACAGCCTGTCCCACGCATCTGCCAGCGGCGTGTATGTAGCAAGAGATATTGCAAAATAACAGAAAAAGAACCCTGTTAAACACAGGGTGCTTTCTTGTTTTCTTTTTTCTTATCCGGAAGCTGCGACAGGATCACAGCGGCAAAAACCAGTACACAGCCGATGGCCTCCCAAGTGGTTAGCTTTTCGTGCAGGACCAGCCAGCCGGACAGAACTGCAAACACCGACTCCAAACTCATTAGCAGGGAAGCGGTAGCCGGATGCAGGTCCTTTTGCCCGATGATCTGCAAGGAGTATGCAATGCCCATTGACAGGAAACCGGCATAGGCCAGCGAACCGAAACAACCCCGAATGCCATCCCAAGTGGGAGCTTCTGTAAACAGCATAACGATTCCGGAAAGCGCGCCGCAAATCAGACAACTGATGCAGTTAAGCCGCAGGGGGTCTACCTGACCTGCAAATGTATCTACGCACAGAATCTGTACGGCAAACGCCAATGCGCAACCCAGTAACAACAGGTCGCCGGTTGCAACGGAGGTCACGCCTATGCAACTTAAGAAATACAGACCCACCACACCGAGCAGAACACTAATGGGAATCCACTTGGTAGGCTTTTGACCGCGGAAAATGCCGAGGATCGGCACAAACACAATGTACATTGCCGTTAAGAAAGCGGACTTTCCTGCGTCGGTGTCCACAATGCCCACCTG
>JAZOSY010000030.1:0-3547 GCA_045657385.1 Faecousia sp.
GGTAACGGCTGTGGCAATTTCTGCCCAGGCGGCAGAGATCCCCACGGACGTAGAGTGGATCGAGATCGGCAGCGAATCCGATTTTGATTACTGGTTCTCCGGTGCCGGCAGCTGTAAAATGATCACCGAGGGCTACGAAAAGCTGGAGACCGGTCTGAGCGAGGCAAACCTCGCAACCCTGCTGACCGGCGAGTATGACAACGCCAGCGCCATCATCACGCTGCACGCAGGCGCAGGCGGCACCGAGGCACAGGACTGGTGCCAGATGCTCTACAGAATGTATACCCGTTGGGCAGAGCGCCACGGCTTCACTTATAAAATTATGGATTACCAGGAGGGTGAAGAAGCAGGCCTTAAATCTGCAGACATCGTCATTGAGGGTGAAAATGCTTACGGCTTCTTAAAGGGCGAAAACGGCGTTCACCGTTTGGTCCGTGTTTCTCCTTTTGATGCCAATGCCCGTCGGCAGACCTCCTTCTCCGCGATTGAAGTGATCCCTGAGATCGAGGACGACAGCGAAGATTTTGAAATCAAGGCTGAAGACTACGAAATGCAGGTATTCCGTTCCTCCGGCGCAGGCGGCCAGCACATCAACAAGACCAGCTCCGCCGTTCGTCTGATCCACAAGTCCGGCATTGTTGTATCCTGCCAGACCGAGCGTAGCCAGTTCCAAAACAAGGAGACCTGTTTGAGAATGCTGCGAAGCAAACTGGTTGAGATCCGTGAGCGCGAGCATCTGGAAAAAATCTCTGACATCAAGGGCGTCCAGAAGAAGATCGAATGGGGCAGCCAAATTCGTAACTATGTCTTTATGCCCTATACCTTGGTTAAGGACACCCGTACCGGCTGCGAAACATCCAATGTAAACGGCGTTATGGACGGCGCTTTGGATCCGTTCATTAACGCATATCTGAACTGCTTAGCCACAGGAAATTGGGTAACCAAGTAAAAAGTTTGGAAAAATACTTGCAATTCTAAATTTTGTGTGCTATACTATCTTGGCTTTGAAAATGTACAACCCGCGATCCGAGAAAGCGGTATGCGGAGGGAGGTTACAAAATGCAAATTCATCAGATTGTTCTTACTGTTCTGGAAGTAATCGCCAGCGTGTTGCTTATTTTGGTGGTTTTGTTCCAGTCCGGCAAGTCTTCCGGCCTGTCCGGTGCTATTTCCGGCAACAGCGATTCTTATATGAATAAGAGCAAGAGCGGTAGTGTGGATAGAGTTCTTGCGTCCGCAACAAAGTGGATTGCCCTTGTTTGGATTCTCCTGACTTTGGCTATTTGCTTGTTCTACTAATGAAAGAAAAAACGGAGGTGCGATGCACCTCCGTTTTTATTTTGTGGTTACTGGCCCTTCTTTTCCAGTTTCGTCTTTGTACCGTCAGGACGGACAATGTAGGTGTTATCCAGCTGGCCAGTCAGGCTGGCCTTTACGGAATCAATATAGATCCGGCGGAGCTTATCCCGTTCAGCCAGCTCCTCTGGGGTGAGGCCTTCTTCGGTCTTAGCCTTGGCCGCCAGCTCGTTGATCCGTGCGATTACTGCATTCATATCCATAATAATACCTCGTTTTCAACAGTCGTTACTGGTATTATACCACAGCTTTTTGTCAATGCAAGAAAGTTTTCCTTGTTTATAGAAGAAATCTCCATTATAATAGGGGAGAAAGCAGGTGAAATAAATGGTTGTTGGCATTATCGGCGCCGGCGCATCCGGTATGGCGGCGGCTTTGGCTGCTGCGGAGAATCCCAATGTCAATGTGATTTTGTTTGAACGGCAGGCCCGGGTGGGCCGCAAGCTGCAGGCTACCGGCAACGGCCGCTGCAACTTGACCAATATATACGCAGCAAACGGGGGCTACCACGGAGAGTACCCGGATTTTGTGCTGCCTGCAATTGCTGCTTTTGACCCGGAGGCAACCTTAAACTGGTTCCGTAGCCTTGGCCTTTACACGGTCACAGAGGACAGCGGAAAGGTTTACCCCTATTCCGATCAGGCCAATTCCGTTGTGGATGTGCTGCGGCTTAATTTGGATAAACCGAATATTACCCTGAAGCTGGGCTTTGATGTAGAAAAAATTCAGAAGACCGACGACGGTTTCCTGGTCGTCGGACAGGATGAGACCGTGTCCTGCGATAAGCTGATCGTTTGCTGCGGCGGCTTGGCAGGCTCTAAGCTGGGCGGAACTATGTCCGGCTATAAACTGCTGGCCAAATTCGGCCACAAGTCCACAAAACTGCGTCCGTCACTGGTGCAGATCAAGACCGCTTGGGGCGGTATCGCCGCGCTTAAGGGCGTCCGCGCCAATTGCCGCGTGGAGATTTATAAAGACGGCGCGCTGTTCAACCAAAGCACCGGTGAACTGCAGCTGACGGAAATGGGTATTTCCGGTCCCGTCGTGTTCGAGATCTCTCGCGATGTCTGCTACGGCAGCGGCGAATGGACAGCGAAATTGGATTTCCTGCCGGATTGGACCGAAGAGCAGTTGCTTGACGAAATTGAAAAACGCAGAGAAACCACTCTGCCTATGGAAGAACTGCTCACCGGCATCCTCCACAACCGCCTTGGCCGTGTGCTGACCAAGACCGCCGGCGTAAAGGGTAAGACCTTTGCCAAGGAACTGAGCAATCTGGAAAAGGAAGCCCTTTGCCAAGCAGTGAAGGCCTTGGAAATCACCTTGACCGAGCCTCTGGGAATGGATAGCGCGCAGGTGACCGCCGGCGGTGTCCGTACAGAGGACTTTGACCCGGAAACGATGGAAAGCCGCTTGATTCCCGGCCTTTATGCCTGCGGCGAGGTGCTGGATGTTGACGGCGATTGTGGTGGCTATAATCTGCAATGGGCTTGGAGCTCCGGCCGTGCAGCAGGACTCCACGCAGGAAAGGAAACAAAATGATCCGAATTCGAGAAATCTCCCTTCCGCCGGAGCATACGGTGGCCCAGCTGTCCTTTGAGGCGGCTCAGGCGCTGCGTATTTCCGCGTCCAAGATCCGCAAGATTTCCATTAACCGCCGGTCCATCGACGCCCGGAAAAAGCCCAATGTGCGGATCGTGTACACGGTAGATGTTGCGGTGGACGGAAATGAAAATAAAATACTGAAGCAATCCGGCTGCAAACGGGCAAGCCTTGTAAACGATAAATATTACAAGCCGCCTAAAAACGCAAAGATGACGGAAAACCGCCCTGTGGTGGTGGGCTTTGGCCCTGCCGGTATGTTTGCGGCTTTGGTGCTGGCAATCGCCGGCCTGCGCCCCTTGGTTCTGGAGCGGGGCGAGGACGCGCAAACGCGCCACGAGAAAGTGCAAAAATTCTGGCAGACCGGAGAGCTGGATGCAAAAAGCAATGTCCAGTTCGGTGAAGGTGGCGCAGGAACCTTTTCTGACGGCAAGCTGAATACCGGCGTCAACAACCCCCGTATCGGCTGGATTTTGGAGCAATTCGTGAAAGCCGGCGCCCGGGAGGACATCCTTTTTGATGCCAAGCCCCACGTGGGAACCGATGTGCTGCTGACCGTGGTGCAAAACCTCCGCCAGCGGATCATCTC
>JAZOSY010000031.1:0-4874 GCA_045657385.1 Faecousia sp.
GGTGGTGGGCAGATGAGGAAGGCGCCCCGCCGCCAAGGAGAATGCCGGGCACCACAACAGGAAGAGCGCTTGCTTTTCCCCGGTGACCATATATCAACTTAATAATAACCGGATGTGGCTCAGTTTGGGGAGCGAGGCGACCGCCGCCTGTGGCGGAGTCAAGGGAGCCGAGCGAGTGGCCGTGGTCGGCAGATGACGAAGGCGCTCCGTCGCCAAGGAAGATGCCGGGCACCACAACAGGAAGAGCGCTTGCTTTTCCCCGGTGACCATATATCAACTTAATAATAACCGGATGTGGCTCAGTTTGGTAGAGCGCTTGCTTTGGGAGCAAGATGCCGCAGGTTCGAATCCTGTCATCCGGACCATAAAAGCCAAGAGGGTAAATACCCTCTTGGCTTTTGTTTTTTCCGTTCGACAGGATTCGAACCCATTATAATGGAACTGTCCGGTGGACAGTTCCTGCCACCAGTGCAAACACTGGTGGCTACCATAATTTTCTGCAAAGCAGAAAATGCAAATCGAATCCTGTCATCCGGACCAAGTAAAAAAGAGGAGGCTTTTGCCTCCTCTTTTTGCTATTTAAATATACGGATAAATCAGCCGAATGCTCTTTTTATCCATTTTTGTGTAGTCCACGATTTCGTAGCGGTTGTCCTCCATGTCCCGGAACAGGATCCGCGCGCCCTCCAGCCGCTTGATGTTGAAGTGGAGGTTACCCATATCGAATTGGATGCGACCCTTGTCGGTCATGGCATCAAAGGTAAACAGACCGAATTTTTCGTGGCAGGAGTAGATCTTCGTGATTTTGGGCAGGAAATAGAACCCCTCCAGCGCATCCTCCAGAACCGCCCTCGATTCCGGGGAGAGGGTGTTCAGATCGCGGATAATAGCGACCTCCTTTTGCTCCTCGTTCAGAAGGGTTATGTACTTATTCTTGTTGTTCAGGGGGAAAAGGCGCTTCGGTGTCAGATTGGTGTAGCTTTCACCCTGATACACCATATTGATGACGCACAGGCCTGCCGTGGTGAATTGCACGTCGTTGCCGTCTATGTAATTCTTTGCCATTGCGCTCACCTCAATCAAAGTTTGCTTCCTGCTTGGACTTTCTCAATTTGTCTGACAGGGATTGGATTTCCACCAGCTTGTAGTACTTGCCCTTTTTCTCCATCAGCTCCTGAGGGGAGCCAAACTCAATCACTTCGCCGTTGTCGATGACGACAATCTTGTTGGCCATACTCAAGGTAGACAAGCGGTGGGCGATCATAATGGTGGTTCTGCCGCCGATCAGGTTCTCGATAGCGGCTTGAATATGATGCTCGGTCTCCGAGTCCACAGAGGCGGTCGCCTCGTCAAAGACCAATATGGAGGGGTTTTTCAAAACTGCCCGGGCAATGGAAAGTCGCTGCTTCTCGCCGCCGGAAAGACCGACGCCGCGCTCACCCAAAATGGAGTCGTAGCCGTCCGGCTGCCGGATGATAAAGTTGTGGGCGTTGGCGATCTCTGCCGCGTTGAAGACTTGCTCCACATCGGCATTTTCGATGCCGAAGGCAATGTTATTGAAGATGGTGTCGTGGAACATCATCGGCTCCTGCTGCACATATCCGATCTGAGAGCGGAACCAGTTCATATCCAGCGACTGAATGTCCTGACCGTCCAGCAGAATCTGTCCGTCGTAGGCATCGTAGTACCGCAGGAACAGATTCACCAGTGTAGACTTGCCGCTGCCGGTGGTACCCACAATGCCCACCACGTCGCCAGACTCGATGGTGATGTTGATGTTTTTCAGAATTTTCTTAGCCTTGTCAAAGGAGAAGTTGACGTTTTTAAACTCGATCTTGCCACGGGTAGGTTCGGCCGGGATGTTACCCTCACCGAAATTCTTCTCCGGCTCAGCATCGATGATGTCGAACAATCTTTCCGCGGCTGCCACAGCACTCTGATAGGAGTCGCTTAGGTTTGCAAAGAAGTTGACCGGGCCGTAGAACATAGAGGTATAGGAAATGAACGACATTAAAAGACCCAGGGAGATGCCTGTGCCGGCAATGACCTGAGAGCCACCCACTGCCCAGATCAGCAGCGATCCGCAAGTTACCAGGAACGAGATCATTTGAGGGAAGGTGACAAGGACCTTGGCACTGTCTTTATTTACCTTGAACCACTCATTGGTGAATTTTTTGAATTTCTTAACAGCGTTTTCTTCGCCGGTAAAGGACTTGATGACCCGAATGCCGGGAATCGTGTCAGACAGAAGACCGGACACGGCAGCACCTTTTCTCCAGATCAGCCGGTAGAAGGGGAGTACCTTTTTGGAAAATCTCCGTGCAAGGAAGGCCACAAACGGCACGGGAATCAGTGACATCAGCGTCAGTTTCCAGTCCAGCGCCAACATAATGATCACGATGCCGATGAGGGTGAACAGCTGAACGATGACCTCCTGGGTGATGCGCATCATAAAGGTCTGCAACGTGTTTGTGTCGCCGTTGATGCGGTTGATCACCGAACCTGTGGAGGTTTTGTCATAGAAGGACATAGGCAGATGCTGGGCTTTGTGATAGACCTCGTTCCGCAACGACAGAAGAATTTTGTGGCCGCTGATGCGGAGCATATAGTTTTTCAGTGCGCCCAGCAGATAGTGTGCCAAATGGGCACCCAAGAGCAGCAGCACCACAAGGGTCAGCTTTTGCTGATCCTGATTTTTCAGCACATCGTCCACCAGCATTTTTGTCAGGTAGGGGGGCAGCAGGTTAATAGCCGTCACCACCGCCGACAAAAACAGAGAAATGATCAGGATATACTTCTGCGGCGCCAGATGTCTTGCGAACTTCTGCACAAGCTTGTGCTTGGAGGTGCAGTTCAGACACTCTGCATCGGCACTCCGCAAGGACCGTCCGCACTTGGGGCAACGGGTCTGCTGCTTGTTGAACACCCCGTGGAGGATCTCGAACCGATCGTCAGCATTGTCGCCGTCCTTAACGCGGTTGACGTATTCGGAGATGGCGTCGCACAAAGACAGCGCATCGTTGCCGAAGCGGAAGATCGCATTGTCCTCCGCACCCTCCTTGGTCAGACACAAAAATGCGTTGCCGTACATACGGCGGATTTTGAGCTTATCAAAATCACTCCAAGGGTAAAATTCAATTTTCTCTCCCTCCAAGACGATCAGCTGGCTGTCTGTGGAGGCCAGATAACACGCCTGATATTTGGCGTCCCGATCCATGGTACTGGGAACAACGAAAATAAGAACCTTTCCTCCTGCCGCTTTTTCCAATGTTGCGGCAACCTGGGCGCTTAAATTTTTAGGCTTGAGTGCAATCATACGAATTCTCCTTTCTTCCTCTTAAGAGCAAAGTCGGTATGATATTGCCATAAAAATAAATAATCGACCTCGCAAAAAACGACGCCGACTAATGAGACATCGTTTTATGCACGATCCCTCAGATCACATATTTCGATTCATAAAACAAAAATTCGTTACCGCCATGTTAAAGTCCTCACTTACTCATATCGGTCTAACTGGTTCTTGTTTGGTCTTTTACTTTTTATCACACACCACCTGTTTTGTCAATAATGAATGCGTATTTTTTGCAAAAAAATGCCAAACACCATGAAAACGGTGTTTGGCACTTTGTTTATAGCTTGGGAACGCGGTTTCTGAAGTTGCTGGGTGGGCACAAAAAACGCTTTTTGAAGAGCCGGCTGAAGTAATAAATATCCGAAATACCTACCGTCTCGGCCGCCTGCCGTACATTGTGGGTTCCGCTTGACAGTAGTCGCGCCGCTTCATTCAGCCGCAGACCGATCAGGTATTGCGTGGGGGTAGAGCCAAACAGCTCCCGGAAACGCTCTCTGAAATACTTATCGCTGAAGCTGTACTTTGCAGAAAGGGCGGCAGTGTCCAAAGAGGGTTCGCGGAAGTGCTCCAAAAGATAATCGCGCATTTCCACAAAAGGCAGATTCTTGGATACTTGGTAGTATTGTGCATCCCGTTTTTCTGCGATTAGCGCCAGAATCTCGTAGGCAACAGACAGCGCCATATAGTAAGAATTTTCCTGATTCAGGTTCTTATATTGGATCAGCTTCCGGAAGAGAATGGAAAATCTGGGATCATCGGAGCAATCGATTAAACCGCTTTGGATATCGAGGTCAGAGTAAAAGGAAAAACCGATCACATTGGAAGGGGCGATTTGTAGAGCCGAATACGGATCACTGGGGTTAATGGTGAGAACAGAGTCCTTCTTGACGTAAATTTTGCCGGAGGGAAAAGTGTAGTCGTACTCACCATCCAGAAAGTATTGCACATAGGTAACCCGTCGGGGAGGGTTGACTGCTTTTCCGTAGGAGGGATCCAAATTTTGGCGTAATGCGTGGACGCTGATAAGGTTTTGAATGTGTATGTTCATAAAATATCACCTTATTTTATTATACAACAATGCACACATTCGTCAAGAGATGGGGGCGGCACGCCTAAAAGTAGAGTTCTGTTTTGTGCAAAAAACGGAAAGATGGACAATCCGTTTTGAAAAGAGCTACTCCGGCAGCCGATTTCTGTAATTGCTGGGCGGACATTGAAACCGCTTCTTAAATAGTCGGCTAAAGTAGTAAATATCCGAGAAACCAACTGCTTCGGCGGCTTGTTTGACGGTATGCGTACCGTTTGACAGGAGTCTGGCCGCTTCACTTAATCGCAGACTGATCAAATACTGCGTGGGTGTAGAGCCGAACAATTCCCGGAAACGCTCCCTGAAATACTTGCTGCTAAAACCGTACTTTTCTGCAAATATGGAGGTATCCAGCGACGCGTCACCGAAATGATTCACCAATAGGTCGCGCACCTCCAGGAAAGGTGTATTTTTTGATACCTGATAGTATGTTGC
>JAZOSY010000032.1:0-5898 GCA_045657385.1 Faecousia sp.
TTCACGCGGATAATCACGCCGCCGTTTTCGATGAGCATAACATCGTCGGTTTCTGCCACGGTGCAGCAGCCGGCAACAAAGCCGGTCTTGGCGGTGATGTTGTAGTTTTTAAGACCCTTACCGCCTCTGGACTGGGGAATCTTTTCGCCCTCAGGGCCGGTACGCAGGTACTCAACCAGTTCGGTGCGCTTGCCGAAGCCGTTTTCGGTAACGGTAAGCAAGGTCTTGCCGTCTTCCCACTTCTCTGCGCCGATTACATAGTCCTCGTCGGTTAACATAATACCGCGGACACCGGCCGCATCACGGCCCATAGGACGCACATCGTTCTCGTTGAAGCAGATGGCCATACCCTCACGGGTTGCCAGAATGATGTTATCGTCGCCCTTGGTGCGGATTACATTGATCAGCTGGTCGCCCTCGTTCAGGGTGATGGCGCGAATACCTGTCTTGCGACGGGTATTCAGTTCCACAAAGGGAATCCGCTTGACAGTACCCTTCTGTGTCACCATCATCAGGTACTCGTCCTCGTAGAAATCTCTTGTAATCACAGTCGCCGTCACGCTCTCGCCGGGCTCAAGGGGCAGAATGTTCACCATGGCGGTGCCTCTTGCGGTGCGGCCTGCCTCGGGAATCTGATAGCCCTTTCTGTGGTGGACGCGGCCCTTGTCGGTGAAGAACAGCAGGTGGTCATGGGTGGAAGCCACGTACAGGCTCTTTACATAGTCCTCGTCCTTCAGGTTCTGGGCGTTGACACCACGGCCACCGCGAGACTGGGTGCGGTAAATATCCACGGGCATACGCTTCACATAGCCTGCGTTGGAGATGGTAAATGCGCAGGTTTCCTCCTCGATCAGGTCCTCGATGTCGATTTCGTCCTCGATTTCCTGAATTTCGGTCTTTCTGTCATCGCCGAACTTGTCGGAAATGGCAATCAGTTCCTCACGCAGAACGCCCTGCAACTTCTCCCGATTGCCCAGCAAATCCAGATAGTAGGAAATTCGCTCCTGTAATTCATCGTACTCGGCCTTCAATTTTTCCATGTCAAGGCCTTGCAGCGCTTTCAGACGCATATCCAGGATAGCCTGCGCCTGGACATCGTCCAAACCAAACCGGGCGCAGAGTTTTTCCTTGGCGTCATCATAGGAAGTGCGAATGATGTGGATAACCTCGTCGATGTTGTCCTGGGCAATCAGCAGGCCCTCCAAAAGGTGGGCGCGCTCACGGGCCTTTTTCAGGTCAAACTCGGTACGACGGGTCAAAACCTCCATTTGGAAGGTCAAGTATTCGTCGATGATCTGCCGCAAAGACAAAATTCTCGGCTGCTTCTGGTCGTCAACCAGGGCCAGCATAATGATGCCGAAGCTACTCTGCAGAGCGGTCTGCTTGAACAGGGTGTTCAGCACAACCTGGGGGTTGGCGTCCTTTTTCAGCTCAATGACGATGCGCATACCCTTACGGTCGGACTCGTCACGCAGGTCGGAAATGCCCTCCAAACGCTTATCCTTCACCTGGTCGGCGATTGCCTTGATGAGCATTTTCTTGTTCACCTGGTAGGGCAGTTCGTTCACGATGATACGGGTGCGGTCGCCGGCGAAGGTTTCAAACTCCGTCCGTGCGCGGACGACCACCTTACCGCGGCCTGTTGCATAGGCGGCGCGGATACCGCTGCGGCCCATAATGATACCGCCGGTGGGGAAGTCCGGACCGGAAATGTGCTCCATCAGGTCAACGGCAGTCACTTCCGGGTCGTCCAAAACGGCCACGCAGGCGTTAATGACCTCGCGCAGATTGTGGGGCGGAATGTTGGTGGCCATACCGACTGCGATACCCGAAGAACCGTTCACCAAAAGGTTGGGGAAACGGCTGGGCAGAACCCGGGGTTCTTTTCTCGATTCGTCGAAGTTGGGGTCCCAGTTGACAGTGTCCTTTTCGATGTCCCGGAGCATTTCGTTGGAAAGCTTGGACATTCTGGCCTCGGTGTAACGGTAGGCAGCAGGGGGGTTGCCGTCCACATCACCGAAGTTACCGTGGCCGTCTACCAGCAGATAGCGCATGGAGAAATTCTGGGCCAGACGCACCATGGCGTCATAGACAGAACCGTCGCCATGGGGGTGGTACTTACCCAGCACATCACCCACGCAGGTAGCGGATTTCTTAAAGGGCTTGTCGGAAGTAAGACCCGACTCATACATGGTGTAAAGGATACGGCGGTGAACGGGCTTTAAGCCGTCACGCACATCGTGCAGGGCTCTGCCCACGATAACGGACATGGAATATTCCAGATATGCCCGTTCCATTTCATCAACCAGATGGGATTCTGTAATGAGCTGATTGGGGAACAGAATATCCTCCGGCTTGTAATCACGGTTATGCTTTGCCAAAAAAACACCTCCAAAAAAGTGATGGCCATATCTTGCCTCTCCCTTTGGGAGAGGTGCCCCGAAAGGGGCGGAGAGGGCCCTCTCAGTCAAAAATCAAAGATTTTTGCCAGCTCCCCCAAAGGGGGAGCCAAGGGATTAAATATCAATATTAATGGCGTATCTTGCGTTGCGCTCGATCCATTCTTTTCTCGGCTCAACCTGCTCGCCCATGAGTATGGTAAAAATCTCGTCGGCACGGGCGGCATCTTCCAAAGTAATCCGCCGCAGGGTGCGCTTTTCCGGGTCCATGGTGGTCTCCCACAGTTCGTCCGGGTCCATTTCGCCCAAGCCCTTGAATCGGCTGATTTCCACCTTTGCGCCGGTTTCTCCACGCAGTTCTGCGGAAATCATATCCCGTTCTTCGTCGGAGTAGGCAACACGCTCGGTTTTGCCCTTTTTCAACTTGTAAAGGGGCGGCACGGCAGAGTAAACAAAGCCGTTTTCGATGAGAGGACGCATATAGCGGAAGAAGAAGGTCAGCAGCAGCGTCCGGATATGGGCGCCGTCCACGTCAGCATCGGACATAATGACAATCTTGTGGTAGCGCAGGCGAGTTAAGTCAAAATCCTCACCGATACCGCCGCCAAGCGCCACAATCAGGGGAGAGAGTTTATCGTTGCCGTAGATTTTGTCGGCTCTTGCCTTTTCTACATTCAGCATCTTACCCCACATAGCCAGAATCGCCTGGAAACGGGAATCTCTGCCCTGAATGGCAGAACCGGCAGCGGAGTCACCCTCGACGATGTACAGTTCGCACAAAGCAGGGTCTTTTTCATTGCAGTCCTGGAGCTTGTCGGGCATGCCGCCGGACTCCAAACCGTTTTTCCGACGGGCGTTGTCACGGGCCTTTCTTGCGGCCTCACGGACGCGGTTTGCCATCAAGGCCTTTTCCAAAATGGCCTTGGCGGTGGCAGGATGCTCCTCAAAATAGGTAGCCAGCTGGTCGCCCACCACCTGCTCCACAAGGGTGCGGATGTAGGCGTTGCCCAATTTGGCCTTGGTCTGGCCCTCGAACTGGGCGTCGGTCAGTTTCACGGAAATAATGACGGTGATACCCTCACGGCAATCGTCGCCGGTCACCTTGTCGTCGCCCTTGATGGTGCCGATTTTGGTGCCGTAGTTGTTAATGACACGGGTCAGCGCGGTCTTGAAACCTGTTTCGTGCATACCGCCTTCGGGGGTGCGTACATCGTTGGCGAAAGACAGCATAAACTCGCTGAAGCCGTCGTTGTACTGAATGGCGATTTCGGCGCTTGCGTCGTCCTTCTTGCCGCTTAAATAGATGACATCCTGATGAAGTGCGGTCTTGTTGCGATTGTGGAACAATGCAAATTCCTTGATACCGCCCTCGTAGCACATGGTCTCGGTGCGGACCTCGTCCTCACGGGCATCGGTGATGGTGATGGAAAGGCCGGCGTTCAGGAATGCCTCCTCACGCATACGCTCGTGAAGCACCTCGTAGGAGTAGATGATGTCATCGAACATCTCCGGGTCCGGCTGGAAGGTGACTTCCGTGCCGGTTTTCTCGGTTTTGCCGATGATTGTCATCTCCTGGGTAATGTGACCCCGGGCAAATTTCATCTCGTAGATGTTGCCGTTTTTGTGGACACGGGCAGTCAGGCTCTCACTCAGAGCGTTTACAACAGACGCACCAACGCCGTGCAGACCGCCGGAGACCTTATAACCGCCGCCGCCGAACTTACCGCCTGCGTGCAGAACCGTGAAAACAACTTCCAAAGCAGGCTTGCCGGTCTGGGGCTGAATGTCCACAGGGATACCGCGGCCATCGTCGGTAACGGTGATGGAGTTACCGGGGTTGATGGTGACGGTGATGTTCTTGCAGTAGCCGGCCAGGGCCTCGTCGATGGAGTTATCCACGATTTCGTACACCAGATGGTGCAGGCCGGAACTGGATGTGGAGCCGATATACATACCGGGGCGCTTACGAACCGCCTCCAGGCCCTCCAGAACCTGAATTTGCGAACCGCCGTATTCTTCTGTTACTTTCGTTTCATCAGACATAAAAAGTCCTCCTGACTTTTCTTATTCCAGAATAGGCTTCTCCTTGAGGAGAAGCTGTCAAAAATCTCTGATTTTTGACTGATGAGGTGAAAAATACCTCGTTAACACCTCATCCACCGCTTACGCGGTCCCCCTTCCCCTCAAGGGGAAGGCTTATTTTATACTTCCTTTTTCTATCTCTATGGTCTTGCCCAGTTTGGTGAACCGGTCGGACTCGCAGCAGGTGATGAACACCTGTCCCCGGGAGATGTGGTTGAGCACAAAATCCTGCCGGCCGGGGTCAAGTTCGGACAGAACATCGTCCAGTAAAAGCACGGGAATTTCTCCCGATTCTTTTTCCATCAGCGTCCGTTGGGCCAGTTTCAGACTGATGGCTGCGGTGCGGACCTGCCCCTGGGAGCCAAAGGATTTTAGCGACATTTCCGACAGGCAAACATCAAAATCGTCCTTGTGGGGGCCGGTCAGGCAAGCGCTGCTTTCCAACTCCGCCCGATAGTGGCTTTGCAGGTGTTCCTGCAATTTTTCTTCCAACTGCGCCACCGGGGCAAATGGGTCAGAAATGTTGGAAACGGTCTTATACTTTAGGGTAAATTCCTCTTTTCCACCGGAAAAATGTTCGTGATAAGCCTTTGCTTCACGGGCCAAACCCTCGAAAAACCGCGCCCGATAGGAGATAATCAGCGCGCCCACCTGGCAGAGCCGGGTATTGAATTCCGGCAGAATTTCCAGCAGAGCCGGGTTCTCGTGCCGGTCTTTTAAGATTTTGTTTTTCTGCTCCAAAATCCGGTTGTACTCGGATAAAGCGGCTTCATAATTGGGCCTGAGTTGGCAGATGGCCGAGTCCGCCAACCGCCGACGGCCTGCGCCGCCGCCTTTTAGCACCATCAGGTCCTCCGGGCAGAACAAAATGGTATTGAGCACGCCGGAAATTTCACCGGAAGTCCTCTTTTTCACGCCATTTCGATATAGTTGCCGGGGTTTCTGGCCGGGGAAAAGCACCCATTTTAAGGACTGTTCTCTCTCCTGGGAGAAAACATCGCCCTCAATTTGGGCAAAGTCCGCCCCAAAGAGCACCAGTTCTGCGGTTTTCTGCGCCCGGAATGCTTTGCCCGAACCCAAAAATGCCACCGCTTCCAAAAGGTTGGTCTTGCCCTGGGCGTTGTCACCCACAATCAGGTTCACGCCCGGGTCAAATTCCACTTGGCTTTCCCGATAGTTCCGGAAATTTTCCAGCCGGATGTTATTTAGCTTCATATGCACAAATGGTGTACACACCGCCCATAAAGGAGAAGCTGTCACCGGGATAAAGCTTTTTACCGCGCATAATGCAGACTTCGCCGTTAACCTTCACCTGACCATCCAGAATCAGCTGCTTGGCCTCGCCACCGGAGTAGACGATGTTGGCATACTTCATGGCGTCCTGCAGCTTGATAAATTCCGTGTGAATGGCAAGGGG
>JAZOSY010000033.1:0-16358 GCA_045657385.1 Faecousia sp.
CACTTCTGGGGCAACGCTCAACACAGGCAAAGCAGCTCAAGCAGGTGTAGATGCCCTTGGAGTTCATCAATTCTTCCAAACGACCGTTTTCGACCATATCTACGAACTGATGAGGATGGTATTCCATCTCATCATACGCCGGGCAGGAGGCGGAACATTTGCCGCATTTCATACATTTTCTCGGATTCACACCGGAAATGCGTTTTACAAACTCAACCATATTATTCCTCCTTTAAGCCCAATGCCTCGGCCAGAAGTTCGGTAAAGTACTTTACTTCAAGACCGTCTGTTGCATTTTCTTTTAGGTTGTACATACACAGAGGGCAAGCGGTGATCAGTAGCTCAGCGCCCTGTGCCTTTGCATTGTCCATAATGCCGTCAACCTGTTTCTTGGCATAATTCTTGTTCTCGATGGTGCAATAGCCGCCGCAGCACTCATTACGCTTTGCGTAGATTACAGGATCTGCGCCGATTGCACGGATAAAGTCCTCGAGGATGGTGGGATTCTCAGGATTGTCAAAGCCCATTTCCTTGCCGGGACGAAGCAGCAGGCAACCGTAGTAAGCGCCAATCTTCATACCGGTCAAAGGTTTCACAACCTTTTCCTTCAGCGCATCAAAGCCGACGCGGTCACGGAGAACCTCCAGATAGTGTAGTACATTGGTTTCGCCGTTATAAGCATCGTCCAGTTTCAGGTAACGGTTGACCTTATCGCGAATCTGCTCGTCATTTCTCACGTCACCGTTCACGCGCTTAATAACATGATGGCACGCAGAACACAGAGTCACCAGTTCCCTACCCTGCTCCTTTGCAGAGTTCAATGCGCGAACAGAACTCAGACGGGTGCCAATTTCATCCTTGGACATAGGATACACAGCGCCGCAGCACTGCCACTGGGGGATCTCGTCCAGTTCAAATCCAAGGGCTGTTGCGGAAATTCTGGCATAGCGATCCAGATCCTTGCCCTTCGTTTTTAATGTACAACCGGGAAAATAAGAATATGTCATAATCAATCACCTATTATTCAGATCATTTGTTCCGGGTGGAATACTTCATCAAAACGTTCTTCGGTTAAGAATCCGAGACGAACGCAAGCCTCTTTCAGGGAGATGTTCTCCTTGTATGCAAGCTTTGCGGTCTTTGCTGCGTTTTCGTAGCCGATATAAGGATTCAGCGCAGTAACCAGCATAAGGGAGTTATGCAGGTTGTGTGCCATCTTTTCCTTATTTGCCTTAATGCCAACCACGCAGTTATCGTGGAAGGAATGCATCGCGTCAGCCAGCAGTCTTGCAGATTGCAGGAAATTATAAATGCACACAGGCATAAAGACATTCAGCTCAAAGTTGCCCTGGGATGCGGCGATACCAACCGCAACATCGTTGCCCATAACCTGTACGGCTACCATTGTTACCGCTTCACACTGGGTGGGATTCACCTTGCCGGGCATGATGGAGGAACCGGGCTCATTCTCAGGAATGAAGATTTCGCCCAATCCGTCACGAGGACCAGAAGCCAACCAGCGAACATCATTTGCGATCTTCATCAGATCAGCGGCCAGCGCCTTCAACGCGCCGTGAGCAAAGACCAGTTCGTCCTTAGATGTGAGCGCATGGAACTTATTGCTCTCAGTTTTAAACACTTTACCTGTCAGCTTGGAGACTGCATCAGCAACAGCAGCATCGAAGCCCTTCGGGGCGTTGAGGCCGGTACCAACAGCTGTGCCGCCCAATGCCAGCTTCTTCAGTTCAGGTAAAGACAGCTCAAGGAGCTTCTTATCCTTTTCCAGGCTGCTTCTCCAGCCGGAGATTTCCTGGGAGAAGGAAATGGGCGTTGCGTCCTGCAAGTGGGTACGACCGGATTTCACAATACCTTCGTTTTCCTTTTCCAAGCGCAGGAATGTATTGATCAGGCAGTCGACAGCAGGAATCACCTTGTCCTCAATGGCAGCAACTGCAGCAATGTGCATAGCTGTGGGGAAAGTGTCATTAGAAGACTGGCTCATGTTAATGTCATCATTGGGATGCAGTAATTTTTTACCGGCGATTTCATTACCACGGTTGGCAATGACTTCGTTGGCATTCATATTGGATTGTGTGCCGGAGCCTGTCTGCCAAACAACCAAGGGAAAATGCTCATACAGCGTACCGGAGATGACTTCATCGCATGCAGCAGAAATCGCCTGCAGCTTTTCGTCCGTCATTTTCTCAGGACGAAGCTGATGATTCGCCATAGCGGCGGCTTTCTTCAAAATACCAAATGCATGGGTAATTTCGCGGGGCATCGTTTCAAGGCCCACGCCAATGGGGAAATTTTGCTGACTACGCTGCGTCTGCGCGCCCCAATACTTGTCCATAGGAACTTTTACTTCGCCCATGGAATCGTGCTCAATGCGGTACTCCATATGTCCTCCTAACTACGTCACTTTGTACTTATATCAGGTCTGTTCTTCGGGCATAAAAAAGGCATGCATATTAAGCCCAAAATAACATTTATGCAATCAATAGAATTATATCGAATAAAGCAGAAAAGATGAAATGCTTTTTCTTGCCCATATATATCAATTTTAATATATCCAAGCAGAAAATTCAAGATAAATTTTCTTTGTTATAATCGTTGACATACCTTAATATTTCTAACATCAAACTCCATCAATTTCCTCTATTTCAATATTATGATTTTCATATAGGAAATTGCATCATTTGCAATTTGGACACAATGTTGTAAATTATATCCCAAATCTCCGCATAATTAAGGAATTTTCCCCCTTTATTTATGAACGAAATCGATATATAATACTATCAAACAAGATTTGGGAGGAGAAAATCATGAGAATTGTTATCAAGATCGGAACAAGTACTCTGGCATATCCGACCGGCCACCTGAATATCCGCCGCTTTGAGGAGCTGTGCAAGGTTATAAGCGACGTTAAGAACGCCGGTCATCAGGTCATTATTGTCACCTCCGGTGCTATTGGAATGGGTGTTGGTAAACTGGGTTTGTTAGAGCGTCCCAAGGACATTCCCGGAAAACAGGCTGCCGCCGCTGTGGGCCAATGCGAACTGATGTACATATATGACAAGTTATTCAGTGAATACAACCACACCGTAGCACAGCTCTTGATTACGGGCGATGATGTAGAAAACGAGGAACGCCACAACAATTTCAGTAACACTTTGGCACGCCTTTTAGAAATGAGTGTGATTCCCGTTATCAACGAGAATGACACAGTTGCTACAAAGGAAATCGTCATCGGTGACAATGATACACTTGCTGCAATCGTGGCGCAAAGCGTGTCTGCAGACAAGCTGATCCTACTATCTGATATTGACGGTCTCTACACTGCAGATCCACACTTAAATCCTGACGCAGAGTTGATTCAGTGGGCCAGTGCTGTTGATGATCACATTCTATCCCTAGCCGGCGCAAGTAACAGTAATCTTGGCACAGGTGGTATGGTCACCAAGCTGGAGGCAGCACGCATCTGTCTGTCCTGTGGCTGCGATATGATCATCACAAACGGAAATAATCCTGCAAACATTTATGATGTGGTCGATGGAAAGCCTGTCGGCACCACATTTACGGAGAAAGCCCATGACTGATATGTTAATGGCCGCAAAAGCGGCTAAATCAGAAATTGCACAACTGACCACAGAGCGGAAAAATTCTGCGCTGTACGCCATGGCTGATGCCTTGCTCGCAAGTCAGCATATGATCTTATCTGCAAACGAAGAAGATCTTATTCTGGCCAAAGACACCATCTCCTCTGTTATGCTTGACAGATTGCGCCTGACACCTGAGCGCATAAAGGGCATGGCTGATGGTATCCGTCAGGTTGCCACTCTTCCTGATCCTGTGGGCCTGCTGCTTGATGAGTACATTCGACCTGATGGTTTGAAAATCAACAAGGTGGCGTCCCCTATTGGTGTTGTTGCTATCATTTACGAAAGCCGTCCTAATGTCACCAGTGATGCCGCCGCACTAACATTAAAGAGTGGCAATGTCTGTATCCTGCGTGGTGGTAAGGAGGCTTACAGATCTTCCTGCGCCATTGTAGATGCCCTGCGTACCGGTTTAAGGTCTGTCGGCATCAATGAAAACGCTGTAAATTTGGTCGGTGACACCTCTCGCGAAAGCGCAACAGCCTTAATGAAAGCGCAGGGCTATGTGGACCTACTGATTCCCCGAGGTGGCGCCGGTCTTATCAATGCCTGTGTTCAAAACGCAACCGTTCCTTGCATCGCCACCGGAACCGGCATCTGCCATATTTATGTCGAGAAAACAGCAGATTTTGATATGGCTCTTAATATTATTGAAAACGCAAAGACCAGCCGTCCCAGCGTTTGCAATGCTGAAGAGGTCCTGCTGGTTGATAAGGAAATTGCAAAAGACTTCCTTCCCCTACTGTATGACCGTTTGGTTGTGAAGCATACGCCAAGTGTTGAGTTGCGACTTGATGAATCTGCTACAGCAATCATTCCCGGCAAAAAGGCCACAGATGCTGATTTTGACACCGAGTTTTTGGATTATATACTGGCCGTTAAATGTGTTGAGAACGTGAATGAAGCTATCGAGCATATTTCTGCACATTCCACCGGTCACAGCGAGTCTATCATCACAAATGACGACGCTGCAAAGGCACAGTTTTCTGCATCTATTGACAGCGCCGCTGTATATATCAACGCGTCCACTCGATTCACCGACGGCGGAGAATTTGGCCTGGGCTGTGAAATGGGTATCTCCACACAAAAACTGCACGCAAGAGGCCCGATGGGGCTAAGAGAATTGACCAGCTACAAATATATCATCCATGGCAACGGCCATATCAGATAGGAGAAAGCTATGAAATACGGTTTTATTGGTTGCGGAAATATGGGCAGTGCCATTGCAAAAGCCTTGTCCAAATCCACCAACAGCATCATCATCACGGATCGCTCAGGAAAGGCCGCGACTCTTGCAGAGGAATTGGGTTGCACATACGCGGACAATAACACAGCCGCAAAAACCTGCGACCGAATCTTTCTTGCAGTAAAGCCTCAGATGATGAAGGATGTTTTAGAACCCCTGCAACCGATCCTGCAGGAGAGAAAGCCGCTGCTGATCTCAATGGCGGCAGGGCTAACCATTTCCCGAATCGAGGAATTTGTCGGCACTTCCCTACCCGTTATTAGAATTATGCCTAATACGCCCGTTGCTGTCGGCTCCGGACTGACCTTATACAGCTACAACTCATTAGTTGAAGAAGATGTGCTTGTCGATTTCCTGCAAGATGTCTCGCTCTGCGGTCAATGGGACAATCTGGAGGAAGAGTTGATTGATGCTGCCGGCGTGGTATCAGGCTGCGGTCCTGCCTATATGTATATGTTTATGGACGCGCTTGCAGAAGGTGCTGCCGCTTGCGGCATACCCAAAGAAAAGTCACTGTCCTACGCTGCTGCAACAATGATTGGCGCAGCAAAAATGGTTCAACAAACCGCTCAGTCCCCGGAGGCGTTGAAAAATGCAGTCTGCTCCCCTGGTGGAAGCACGATTGCCGGTGTCCGCGCACTGGAAAACGGTAATTTCCATGAAACAATCAAAGCCTGTGTTATGGCAGCCTACAAAAGAAATCAAGAACTGGGAAAATAAGAAAAACCCGAACCTAAATGGTTCGGGTTTTATTACACAGCTGGCACTCAACAACTGCCAAAGTTGCAGAATACAAGAGCACAGGACCAATGTTAAAGAAGTGACAATCCAGCAAACTGGTCAAGAGTAACGCCATAATAGACAGAGCCGCAAATATTTTATCTTCAGTAAAATCATTTAAAAACAATTTCACTGTCTGAATTCTATGAAATGTGTATGCGCTCACACAAGCGATACCGCCAGTGGCAAGCAGTTGCAAAATCGTATTGTGCCAACGTGGCGGAAAAAATGCAACAAACTTAGCTGAACTCGACCAAGAAAACAGTTCGATGTCAACAGGAAAAAACGATCCACCGAAAAGCGGGAATCGCATAAACTGTGCCACTCCAACCTCGTAGATATTCACACGCGCTGGTGATTCTAGGCCGTTGTCTCCAAACACCTTAAACAACTGAACAATGTTATCCTGAACGAAAACAATCCCTATGATCACAGCCACAATTGCACCAAAGTGAGCCAATAATTGGCGTCTGGCGTGGCGCTTATGCCACAACGAGTACATATAGCTTGCTATAAAAATCGGCGTGCCAAACAAAATGGAACCACGAGACGAAGTAAACAGAAGTCCAATATAGAACAAAATCGCAGACGCATACGCAAAGCCTGCATAACGACCTTTTCCGGTAAGAAAGAATGGCATCGGAATAACCATCGTAAGTAATGCGCCAATGTTGTTATAATGTCCCCAGCCGGTGTAAATATCATTTCGATAAATTTCTCCATCAATGATGATATTTGCAGTAAGGTAGAGATTAAGAAGCTCAAAAAGCACGACGTAGCCAACACACGTTCCGGTCCAAAACAGATATGCCTTCGGCGCAGACTCCCACTGCACACCGCCAGTAAGCAAGATGTATAGACCGGCTATTGCAACAAACTGTAAGAATGCAAAAAAAAGGTTCCGCCAACCCAATTCAGGCCACTGGCCACTACCAATTCCGGAAATCGCATAGGCAAGGCCTAGAATCAACATACCTGAAAACAACTTCCGCTTTTTGCAAAAAAACTTCTTGCCGCCAATGTTTGGATCCTTAATCAATCTATACACAAGACAAAATACAACGCCAGCTAAAAGAATTGCCAGGTATAGGCCTGCACCCGAAAAAGAGAATATAGAATCCTCATTTCTTCCCGGGTTGTTATTGCGCGACGGTGTAATATAACCACACACAAACAGCGGTAACAGTGGTAACAGATCCCGTGCATACAGGCAAACAAAAGCACCAATCAAAATAAATGCAGTATACACAATCAGTTCCTGCCCAAAAACATTAGACAGCAAAGTTAACCCACCTATCAAAATCAAATAGGCAGGCGTATATAGAAAAGCGTTAAGACGCTGAACAAGCGATTGTTCCTGGGTGACAACCATAGAATAACCTCCGTCTATTGCCGAGAGCAATATGATATGGATATTATACCACAAATCCATAAATAGTCAAGGAAACCGTTATTTATTCTTTATTCGACAAAAAGCACTCCCGTTTTGAAACGGGAGTGCTTTCATATTATCCAATCTGTCTGACACGCAGAACACCATGGATGTTGCGGAGTTCCTCAATTGCATCGGCAGAAGGAACGCTATCCAGGTCCAGCATCGTGTAGGCATAGTCACCTCTACTGCGGTTCATCAGGTCAGAGATATTGATATTACGTTTTGCAAATACAGATGTAAACGGGCTCAATGTGTTAGGAATGTTCTGGTGCAGAATTGTCACTCTTGCAGCTTTTGTGCATCTACCCATATCGCAGTTGGGATAGTTAACAGAGTTGATAATATTGCCGTTCTCCAGATAATTCATTACCTGGCGCACTGCCATCTTTGCACAGTTGTCTTCCGCCTCCTCTGTGGATGCTCCCAAGTGAGGGATTGCTACAACACCTGCCATTCCGGCAGTTCTGTCATTGGGAAAGTCCGTGATGTAACGGGCAACCTTGCCAGACTTCAGGGCCTCTTCCATAGCGTCATCATCAACAAGCAGATCGCGAGCAAAGTTCAGAATAATAACACCGTCGCGCATCTTGGAGATGGCCTGCTTATTGATCATCTTCTTGGTATCATCGACTAAAGGCACGTGAAGCGTGATGATATCGCAATTTGCATAAATATCATCTCTGGTTTTTACAGGAATAATACTGCTGTCCAAATGCCAGGCCGCATCAATAGAAATGTATGGGTCGCAGCCGTAAACCTTCATTCCCAACTTGCAAGCTGCGTTAGCAAGGGGGCCGCCAATAGCGCCAAGACCGATAACGCCAAGGCTTTTGCCGGCAATTTCGTTGCCCGCAAATTTTGACTTACCCTTCTCAACTTGCTTGCCAACGCCCTCGGTATCCTTAATGGTCTGCACCCAGTTGATGCCGCCAATGATATCGCGGCTGCCAAGCAACATACCGCACAGAGCCAATTCAACAACTGCATTGGCATTTGCACCGGGTGTATTGAATACAACAATACCTTCCTGTGCGCAGCGATCCAGCGGAATGTTATTTACACCGGCGCCTGCACGGGCCACCGTCAGCAACTCAGGAGAAAACTCCATATCGTGCATAGCCGCGCTGCGAACCAGCAGCGCCTCAGCCTGCTGTGCGTTCTCGGTATACTGATAATCATCTGTCCATAGGGCAGTACCCTTATCGGAGATGTTATTCAAATAATGGTAACCAAACATACTATCCCTCTTTTCAAATCTCTCTTACTTATGTTCTTCTTCAAATTTCTTCATAAATGCAACCAGCTTCTCAACGCCCTCGATAGGCATAGCGTTGTAGATACTTGCGCGCATACCGCCAACGGATCGATGGCCCTTCAGGTTCACAAAACCAGCCTCTGTTGCAGCTTTAACAAACTCAGCATCCAGTGCATCGTCACCGGTAATGAAAGGCACATTCATCAAGGAACGGTCCTCCTTACGGACAGTGCCGCGGAACAGTTTGCTGCTGTCCAGGAAGTCGTAAAGGATCTTAGCCTTCTTTTCGTTATGGACCTTCATTGCCTCCAGACCACCCATTTTCTTCAGCCACTTAAACACCTTGCCGCAGATGTAAATGCCGTAAGCAGGAGGCGTGTTGTACATAGAGCCATTATCAGCGTGGATTTTATACTTCAACATCGTGGGGGTACCGGGATGCACATCGTCGGTGATCAGGTCCTCGCGGATAATAGCGATTACAACACCTGCAGGGCCAATATTCTTCTGCACACCACCGTAAATCACACCGTACTTGGTCACATCAACGGGCTCGGACAGGAAGCAGGAGGATACGTCGGATACCAGCAATTTGCCCTTTGTATTGGGAAGTGCGTGGAACTTTGTACCGTAAATGGTGTTGTTCTCACAGATATAGACATAGTCCGCATCTTCACTGATGGGCAGGTCGGAGCAGTCAGGAATATAGGAGAAGGTTTTATCTGCAGAAGATGCAACTGCATTTGCTTTGCCGTACATCTTTGCCTCTTCGTAGGCCTTTTTTGCCCATTGACCGGTAATGATATAGTCGGCAACACCGTTCTTCATAAGATTCATAGGAATCATTGCGAACTGCTGAGAAGCGCCACCCTGTAAAAATAAAACTTTGTAATTTTCCGGAATGTTCATCAAGTCACGCAAATCAGCCTCAGCCTCGTCGATAATTTGCTGATAGGCCTTGGAGCGGTGGCTCATTTCCATTACGGACATACCGGTTCCCTTATAATCAAACATTTCATTGGCAGCCTCCTGCAAAACCTCCTCAGGCAACACTGCAGGACCAGCGGAAAAATTGTATACTCTAGCCATTTTACTTATCCTCCCGGTTAATAAACATTTCTAACAAGCGATAGCCATCCTCGAAGAAAACGCCACTTTGAGAAGCGAGCTCCTCGGAGAATACTACGGAGTTTTCGTTGGTATTTGTAGAATCAAACAGTACATAAGGCACAGGGTCAGATGTATGGGTGCGAAGATGAATAGGTGTCGGATGATCCGGAAGTACCAGAATCCGATAATCCTCACCTGCATCATCCATAGCTTTTTTCACAACCGCAACGATCTTCTCATCGATTTGCTCAATGGATTCTACTTTATGATGGAGATTGCCTTGGTGGCCCATCTCATCGGGCGCCTCAACGTGAATATAGACAAAGTCCTTACTGTCTTCCAGAAGCGCCTTAACAGCCGCATCAGCTTTACCCAGATAGTTTGTATCGAGCGAGCCTGTCGCGCCCTCAACATTTACAACATCCATACCTGAGCCGTAGGCAATTCCCTTCAGAAGATCAACTGCGGATATCATCGTTCCTGAAAGACCCGTCTTTTCACGGAAGTTCTGCAAGGAAGGCTTTGTACCTGCACCCCAGAACCAAAGAGAATTCGCCTTGTTCTTACCCTCTTGGGCGCGCTTTATGTTTAAGGGATGATCATTAAGTACATCAAAGCTCTTTTTCATCATTTCAAAGAACAGCGGATTCTCAGGAAGGAACTGACCAATGACCTGACCTAAGTGATCGTGAGGTGCTTCAAGCTCCAAAATCTCGCCATTGTCCCAAATGGTTATATGGCGGTAGCTGGTGCCATTATAGAAACGGAACTGCTCGTTCTGAAATACTTCCCGAACCGCGTCCATCAGTACAGCCGCATCCTCGGAGGAAATCTCGCCGGAACTGTGGTCAAGGATAACCTTTTCTTCGTAGGGTTCATCCTCGGTGAGGGTTACAATGTTGCAACGGAATACCACATCCGTTTCCTTCATTGAAACGCCGACACTAAGGGCCTCAAGGGGTGAACGGCCGGAGTAACAAGCCTGCGGATTATAGCCCATAACCGCCAAGTTAGCTACATCGCTACCAGGCTTCATTCCATCGGGAACGGTCTTTACCATACCGATTGTGCCACGCGTGGCTAAATCATCCATGCAGGGCGTTTTAGCATATTCCAGCGGTGTCTTTCCGCCCAATTCTTCGATAGGCACGTCTGCCATTCCATCAGCAAGCACAACAATATACTTCAAGTACAATCCCTCTTTTCGCTGTCTTTATGTGGCGTACAAATGTATTTACATATAATAACACCATTCTTTCTAAATTACAACATAAAATATAAAAATCATCACATTATCCTAAAATATCGAAATATATCTTTTTCTTTTGGAAATCATAACAATATCACAGTCCGAACCGAAAGAAAAAGCCTTTGGCAAAGGCTCCCCTACCAAAGGCTTTTCTATATTTCTGTGGATCAGATTATTTCAACTTTATAATGCTCTAGCCAGAAATTAATCTGAAGCATATAGGCAATTGTTTGAGGCAATTTCATCAGTTGACCATACCAAGGCCATGCAAATTCCGTATGCAGAAGCTCTGTAAGCGCTTGCTTGTTAACAAGCCCGTAAATTGGTGCGTCACTTCTATCAAGCAGTTGCCGAAGCATAGTGCTTACTGCCTGCAGGTACTGTGGGTCGTAGGTCTTTGGATACGGACTTTTCTTCCGCCAGAGAACCTCATCCGGCAATATCCCAGCCATCGCATACCTAAGTAATCCTTTTTCCTTATTGTTATAATCCTTATACTCCCAAGGAACTCCATATAAGTATTCAGCGATCCGATAATCACAAAACGGCACACGCACCTCAAGGCCGCAGGCCATACTCATTCTGTCCTTTCTGTCCAGCAGCGTCTGCATAAACCAAACCTGATTTAAATTCACCATTTCCTTCATTCGTCTTTCTTGTAGCGATGTACCTGGCAGAATGTCACTTTCGTTAATTGTTTGCAAATACAATTCATTTACAAACGCATCCGGCGCAATTCCTTCTAATATATCCGGATTCAGGAATGTTGCCCTTTGTGCTGTGTTCTGTGCCCACGGAAAACCGTTTTGATTGCGAATTTCCGGGTCACGGTACCAAGGATAGCCCCCGAATATCTCATCTGCGCATTCACCGGAAAGGGCCATTTTGACCTCTTTTCGGATTTCCTTGCAGAATGCAAGCAACGAAAAATCCACATCTGCCATTCCCGGCAAGTCACGAGCCACCGTTGCTGACTCCAGCGTTTCTACTAAATCCGTACAATTTATGATTGTTTGATGGTGAATACTGTCTAAGTGGCGCCTCATAATGTCAATATATGATTTATCTGAATTTGGCTGGAATTTCTCCGGTACAAAGTAACGCTCATTGTTCTCAAAATCTACCGAAAAAGTGTTCAGTTGCTCGTTATTCTCCTTTAGTTCGGATGCACAAATGGCGGAAATCAGGCTTGAATCCAAGCCACCGGACAAAAAGGTCCCTAAAGGAACATCCGACACCATTTGTCGTCGTATCGCATCTGTCACAAGATAACGAACACATTCGACTGTTTCTTCAAAACTTTCTGTGTGTTCTTTGTCCCTCAATTTCCAATATTGCCATAGATTCAGTTTGGTTCCTTCATAATAACCGCACCAGCCAGGCTTTACCTCGTAAACATCCCGAAAGACACCGCTGCCGGGCATCCTTCCCGGACCAAGGAGCAAAATCTGCGCCGCCCCTTCCCTATTTAGTAGTCGTGGCATTCCGGGGTATGTAAGCAGTGTTTTTATTTCGGATGAAAACAGCAGACCACCAAGGGCCTCTGTGTAAAAAAGCGGCTTTACGCCCATTCTGTCACGGGCAAGAAAAAGTCGGCGACTTCTTTTCTCCCAAACAGCAAAAGCAAAAATGCCATTCATCTTGCTCACACATTTTTCTTTCCATTGTGCATAAGCGTGAAGTACGACTTCAGTATCACTGTGCGTAAGAAAATCGTGTCCGAGTTTTGAAAGTTCTGACCGAAGCTCATCCGTGTTATATAATTCACCATTGTAGGTAACAACATACCCTTCCTCTTCACAGTTCAATGACATCGGCTGGGCGCCACCTACAGGGTCAACAATTGCCAGACGGCTATGTAACAAACAGCAAGCACGCTCCATATAGCTTCCGTTTCCGTCCGGTCCTCGATGGCGCATACTCTTTTGCATCCGGTCCAATGTACGCGCGTCAAAAGGCAGTCCCAGAATTCCGGCGATTGCACACATGCTCCCAACTCCTTTCAATCCTTACATACTATGCGATTCATCGAATTTTTTGCATAGCTTTTCGCTATTGGGGAATAATGAAATCGGTGATGTAAATGAAAGGTAGTAAAGATATTCTCTCTTCAATCTTGAAAACAACACAAATGGGCCAAATCGGCATTCGCAGCATTATGAATATGCCGCTCAAATCCAGCCTTAGAGCCGAGCTCGCTTCTCAATTGCGCGAATACGACGCAATTGAGCAAGAGGCACATGGCATAGCGGCCACCCGTGGCTGGGAGCTAAAAGAACTGGACCCGGCAATCAAAGGTATGACCAATATGATGACCCGTACCAGACTGTCATTCGGCAATGCAAATTCAAAAGCTGCGGCCATGATGATACAAGGCAACACACGTGGCATCATCAAGGGATACAAGAATTTGAATCAATTCCCTGCAACAGATAAAAAGGTTGCAAATTTGGCCCAAAAGCTGATCGACTTTGAGGAAACGAACAACCGTCAACTCCAGGGGTTCCTATAAACCCCTGGAACTTTCTTTTTAGACGACGCATAGCATAGATAGAATTTGAAAGGAGGGATTTTTCTGTCTGCAAAAGGCTACATACAGGTGCGAGCATTTGAAAGTTACGCACAAATACCACTAAAAGATGTTGCTATTTCTATTACTGACGCAAGTGGCAAGGCGATTGCTCTGCGCTTGACCAACCGAAACGGGACATTGGATGCTCCTGTTGAGCTTGATGTGCCAAATCTGGCAGAAAGCCAGAGCCCAAACGCCGGCACAATCCCATTTGCTGTTGTCAACTTATATGCACAGCTTACGGATTATGAATCGATTGAAATTGAAAATCTGCAGATTTTCGCCAACACAACAACCGTGCAGGACTTGGAGATGATACCTCTTTCGGAGCTTCCGAACAAGTGGAACAAACTGGAAATTTTCAACACACCACCCCAGAACTTATAGGAGGTACATATGCCAACAGTAACACCATTTATACCAGAGCGCATTACTGTGCATATCGGCCCGCCATCGTCAGGCGGTGAAAATGTTACCGTTTCCTTTGCGGATTATATCAAAAATGTTGCATCCAGTGAAATCTACCCGACTTGGGATGAGAGCGCACTCAGGGCAAATATTCTTGCAATCACTTCTTTTGCACTCAACCGAGTATATACGGAATTTTACAGAAGTCGTGGATACGATTTTGATATTACAAGTTCAACCGCCTATGACCAATATTTCGTCAAAGGGCGCAGTTTCTTTGATAACGTATCACGCCTTGTAGACGAACTGTTTAATGACTACTTGCGAAGGCCGGGATTTGTTGAACCACTGGCCTCCAAATTCTGCAACGGCACGACCGTCACCTGCGAGGGACTAAGTCAATGGGGCAGCCAAAATCTCGCGCAACAGGGCTATAATTCAACTCAAATTCTGCGTAGTTACTACGGCAATGTAGAAACTGTGCTGAATGCACCAATCCGCGGAATTGCATCATCCTATCCGGGCACACCATTGCGTGTGGGAAGCAGTGGGCCAAACGTTGTTGTCATACAGGTATCACTCAATAGAATCGCACAGAATTATCCAGCTATCCCAAAGATTCCGGCTGTGGACGGAATCTTTGGAAGCAGAACCGAGGCCTCTGTGCGTGCTTTTCAGCAGATATTTGGTCTGACACCGGACGGAATCGTCGGACCTGCCACTTGGTACAATATTGTCAGACTTTACACCGCAGTAACATCCCTCTCTGAACTCAGGAGCGCCGGCCAGCAGTATTATGCCATCAACTGGTCGCCACCTAATTCCTTGCAAACCGGTGACACCGGCGACAAAGTACGTCTTTTGCAGTATATGCTGTCTGTCTTATCCGCATATATACCGGAAATTCCTCCCGTGTCTGTTGACGGTATATTCGGACCAGCAACACGCGCAACGGTGCTGGCCGCACAACGTAGATTTAGATTGCCCGAAACCGGAACAGTTGATGCAACAACCTGGGACGAAATCTATGACCAATTCTCCGGCATCGAAAACACCTCATTCCGCAATGGCGAGAACTTCCCCAGAAACGCCACCACTTCCAGCAATCAAGCGCAGGCAGCAGGAAGCTTTAGGCGAAACGGTCAAGCAACAAACCGTTCTGGCTACTCAAATACAACAACCCTCACACAATTTCCGGGGCAAGATATAAGCATTGGCAGTCAGGACCCGGTGCGCCAGGAGGTGGTCAGATGAGACCAAATGAATCTTTTGTCGGGCAACCAATCAGAAGTTTGCAAACTATGCTACGCGTCATTGCAGAGAATGACCGCAGACTTCCTACTTTAGTGCCGGACGGTATTTACGGACCATCCACAATGAATGCGGTTTCAAGCTTTCAGCGTCTTTATGAGTTGCCAATTACCGGTATTACAGACCAGGTCACCTGGGAGAAAATTGTTGCAGTATATGAACCAGCCCTTATCAGCGTGAGCAAGGCGGAACCGATTGAAATTCTCATCGAACCCGGCCAGGTATATCGCATTGGAGATAGCAACGCGTACATTTATCTGTTGCAAAGTATCCTGACGCAACTATCACTCGATAACCCAACAATCAAAAAGCCGGAACATAACGGCAAATTTGACAATCCAACAAGCGATGCTCTGGCAGCATTCCAATTTTTGGCAGGTCTACCGGCAACCGGAGAGTTGGATAAGGTTACATGGAAATATTTAGTTAAGCATTTTAATTTAAGCGCTAACCGACAACTGGTTTGTGAAAATTGTTAAATTTCCGTTATTTCCCTATTTGACTCTTGATTCGTATGAATACAAAGCATATAATATACTTATTGGTGAAACAGCCGGAGGAACATTCAAATGCTAGCAAAAGAATGGAAAAAGGATATATTTTCAATACCGAATCTGCTAAGTCTTTTCCGACTTGTGTTGATTCCGGTATATGTTGCCATATATTTGAACGCAAGCAGTGAAGCAGATTACTACCTTGCGGCCGGAATATTGGCCGTTTCCTGCTTGACAGATTTGATTGACGGCAAAGTTGCGCGTCACTTCAATATGGTAACCTCTTTGGGGAAATTGCTTGACCCGGTAGCTGATAAGGCTACTCAGTTTACCCTAATAGTTTGCCTAACAATTAAGTATCGCGTTCTGAAATATTTGGTATTTCTATTTGTCTTAAAGGAAAGCTTTCAGCTAATTGCAGGCAGCATAAAATATCACAAGGGTCAGATGTTAAAAGGCGCCCTTATCAGTGGAAAGATATGCACAACAGTCCTTTTTCTCAGCTTAATCACAATGGTTATGATGCCTCAGTTAGAGGAAAGTACCGTTAAAATCATCGTTATCATAGACGCAGTCTTTATGTTGCTGGCATTTGTCAATTATATCGCTGTTTATTTTTTCAGAGAAAACGCCTTCGATACAATCGAAAGAAAGTGAATAGAAAAACGGCATCCGAATTTCTTCGGATGCCGTTTTTTATGTAGTTATTAGAACAGGCCCTGCTCCATCATTGCAGTTGCAACCTTCTTGAAGCCTGCGATATTCGCACCGGCCACCAGATCGTAACCCAGGCCATACTCTTCAGCAGCTTCAACGGACATTGCGTGAATGACCTTCAT
>JAZOSY010000034.1:0-18224 GCA_045657385.1 Faecousia sp.
CGGCCAAAGTCTTCCACTTCCACCGACAAGTCCTCGTAACGGGTGACGATCACAGTATCGCCATAGCCCTCACGGGCTTCGTCGATGGCGTTGGAAAGGATCTCAAAGACTGCATGCTTACAGCCCTCCAAATCGTCCGAGCCAAAAATAACCGCCGGGCGTTTCCGAACGCGTTCTTCACCTTTCAGCATCGAAATGCTGGAATTACCGTATTTTTCCTGTCTTGCATTGGCCATTTTCCAATACCTGCCAATCTTATAATTTCCTATATATTATATGCATTTTGTGTCATTAAGTCAAGTAAAACACAATATCTTGCGCAATGATCGCAGAAAACAAAAATGCAGCCGGACAAACATCCGGCTGCAAGTATGTATAAATTACTTTTCCTGAATTTCCAAAATCTCCATGGGGCAAGCCTTAACGCAAATGCCACAGGCAATGCACTTGGCTGTGGGACCCTCTGCAGGAGCGACCATGACCTTCATGGGACAGATCTCAACACATTTACCGCAAGAGGTACAAAGCTTCTTGTTAATCATGTACACACCGGTCTTGGGGTTCTGGGTGATAGCACCGGCCTCGCAAACCTTTTCGCACTTACCACACTGGATGCAGGTCATAGGCTTAGCGGCGCCGTTCTTCTCGACAATCTGGATGCAGGACAGATCCGGGTGGAACTGCTTGAAGAAGGCTTTGGAACAAGCATCTACGCAAGCAAGGCAGGCCATACACTCTGCGCCCTTTTTAACAACAAGTTTCTTCATAGGAAAGGATTCTCCTTATTCATATATTTCCCATACATTATACCCTAAGATCTACAAAATTTCAATGGTAATTTCACATTATACGGCAACATTTTTTGAATTGGATAACTTTTCCTGCGTAAGTGCTCGTAAGCAGGCAATAATACATACGGAACTAAAAAAGGAGGCTTTGATATGAAAAAATTTGTTTTTCTTATTATGGCATTGGTTCTGTCCTTGAATTTGTGTGCTTGTGCCTGCGATAACACTGCGCCTGCAACCACACCCACAACAAACACAACTACCACACAGACAGATAATATGCCTACTGAAACACTCACCATTCCTGTTCCTGAAACAAACATCCCTGATCCCGATGTGGATCCCAGCGGAGACTCCATGATGCCCGATGAGACACCCGGCAACGACAGCACTAGCCGTTCCGGCGCGAATCGCTTCATGAAGTAACCAAAAAAAGAACGGGGTACGCTTTGGCGCACCCTGTTCTTTACTAAATTATAAAATTGTTACGTACCGGGTCAAATTCATTCGCATACGTTCAGCCGCCGTAGTTGCCGCGGTAAAACAATCCTCTGTAGAATCGTCTTGCCAGGCACAGATAACGCTATCGCTTGCACATACAATTGCGCCGTGTCCCAGCTTATCAAAGGCACAACTGCAGTTTTTGGCATTCGCGCCGGAATAATCATATCCATCCACAACCAAGAACATCTCCGGGTATTTATTGCGCAATGTTTGTAGGCTGTCCGGTGACGTAGCAGCGCCTACACCGGCAACAGAACTAAATCCAGAACGACCGACAAGATGCTGTCCCACACGCTTTACCATATCCGCAGCCGCCGTATGTACCAGACGCGAACCGGTCAAAAGGTCCTGAATTTCCTGTGCGGATTTATTGGCTGTACGCAACAGGACAAAGATATCCTTTTTCTTGCTTTCAACGCCGGTCAAAAAAGGTTTTAACGCGTCTGAACCAATATATGCAGATACCGTAAGACCATCAAATGTCCAAGTATCTTCAGCTAGAACCACATCAGCTACAAATTCCGCTTCTTGGGAGGATGTTATTTCCGGCAAATCCAGCAAAATATAATATCCCACTTGTCTTGCAAAAGCCAAAAGCTCCTGTAATAACTCAATCCCGGCAGCACCGAAGATTGCAAATGTACCAAAGCCGAAGCGCACAGCAGGAACAACATCCCTCAGCGCATTGAGTAACCCTTTTGCATAGGTACGGTACGCATTCAGCATGATCGGTTCTTCCTCTAAAATTACGGAAGGTATTTGTGTTTTTCCCAAAACAAAAGTCACCATAGATGGATTTTTCAATTTCCGTATCTTGTTTTGCAGGTTATCTATCGACATATCATCCCCTCCTTTTGTAATTATATCACGTTTTATCTTTCTTGAAAAGGTGAGAAACCTTTCCACTCAATCTTTTTATTGAAACGGGAATACTGTATAGCGAAAGGAGGCGAAACTTATGCACTTGAAAGGATTAGCAATTGCTATGGGTGTAGGTGCCGCTGTGGGCGCAGTGGCTATTTTGGCTATGCCCAAAAACAACCCAACCCGCCGATTAGCCGCAAAAGCTGCGGACAAAATGGAGGACGTCGCTTGGCGTGTTTCCAATAAAATTTGCGACGAAATGGACCTGTAATGTGAAAAGAAGCACCCGATATGGGTGCTTCTTTTTTACTTTGCAGTTATTACAATTTCGTCTTCTGCCACCGTAGCGCTGATAGAGGAAATTGGCTTTTCGAAGGAATCCACGATCTTCTCACTGATCGGATCCTCCAGGCTGCGCTGAATTTCCCGACGCAGATTGCGGGCACCATAGGTAACGGAGTACGCCTTCTTGACCAAATACTGCCGCACCGACTCATCCCAAGTGAATTGCAGACCTCTGTTCTCAAGGCTCTGACGGAGTTCCGCCAACATAATATCTGCGATACCAAGGAAATTCTCCTCGGTTAGATGGTTGAATGTGATGATCTCGTCCACACGGTTCAAAAACTCCGGTCGCAGGAACTCCTTGAGCGCGCCCATAGTCTTTTCTTTGACCATATCGTTATCGGTTCTACCAAAACCAAGGCCTGCCACGCGACCCTCAGAGCCTGCGTTGGAGGTCATCACGATGATGGTGTTCTCAAAGTTAACCAGACGGCCCTGTGCATCCGTAATACGGCCATCGTCAAGGACCTGAAGCAGCACATTCAGCACATCGGGGTGGGCTTTTTCGATCTCATCGAACAGCACAACGGAATAGGGTCTTCTGCGGATCTTCTCCGTTAACTGACCAGCCTCATCGTATCCCACATAGCCGGGAGGCGAACCGATCAGTTTTGAAACTGTATGCTTTTCCATAAACTCGGACATATCCAGACGGATCAGGGAGTCCACAGAATCAAACAAGTCATCTGCAAGGCATTTAACCAGTTCCGTCTTTCCCACGCCGGTGGGTCCAACAAAAATGAAGGAGGACGGCTTCTTCTTGGGGCTAATGCCTACGCGATTTCTGCGAATGGCCTTTGCCACGGTCTCTACCGCCTCATCCTGACCTACAATATGGGTCTTCAGGCGGTCTGCCAGACCTTGGATCTGGCGGTATTCCTGCGCCTTGATCTTGCTTGCAGGAATCTTGGTCCAAAGTTCAATGATCCGTGCCAAGTTTTCAATCGTGACCGCAGGGGCAGGAACTTTATCCAACTCCTCGATCTCAGCAGCCAACTGGCAAAGCTTACTGCGGATATGGGCAAGGCGCTCATAATGCTCGTTTTCCGTATCTTCCGTGAGCATACGCAGTTCCAATTCGTAGTCATCCCGTTCCTTTTTCTTTTCCGCGCGCAAGGAAATTTCTTTGCTGCGCAGGTTCAGGTCGGAGCAAGCCTCGTCCAGCAGGTCAATGGCCTTATCGGGCAGAAAACGGTCTGTAATATACCGCTCAGAAAGCATAACGCACTGACGGGCAATTTCGGGTGAAATGGTCACGCCGTGGAAATCCGCATAATTCTTGGCGATGCCGACCATAATCTGGCAAGCCTCCTCAATGGTGGGTTCAGCAACACTCACCGGTTGGAAACGGCGCTCCAGCGCAGCATCCTTTTCAATGTGCTTGCGGTACTCATTAAAGGTAGTCGCGCCAACCACCTGAATCTCACCACGGGAAAGCGCAGGCTTCAGAATATTGGCAGCATTCATAGAGCCCTCTGCATCACCGGCACCAACAAGATTATGCACCTCATCAATGACCAAAATGATATTTCCGCAGGCCTTGATCTCCGTGATCAGACTCTTCATACGGCTCTCAAATTGACCGCGGAACTGTGTTCCAGCCACCAAAGAGGTCAGATCCAGCAGAAAAACCTCCTTGTCGCGGAGCTTATATGGCACATCGCCGGCGACGATCCGCTGAGCTAGGCCTTCTGCGATTGCCGTTTTACCAACACCGGGCTCACCAATCAGACAGGGGTTGTTCTTCTGACGACGATTCAATATCTGAATGACGCGCTCTGTTTCTACATCGCGGCCAACAACCTTATCCAGCTTGCCCTCTCGTGCGCGGCCAGTTAGGTCCATACAGTAGCTATCCAGGAACTTATGCTTTTTATTACCCTTTTCCTTGGGTGCTTCCTCTTTGGCTGGTTCCTGCTTTTTAGCAGGAACGTCCTCTTTGCTGCCACCCATATTGTTGAATAGCTGATTCAGCATAGGGAATGTGGCAGTTCTGCCCTCTGTTTCGTCGCCATCTTCCTCCTCGATCTGTCCGAACATACTGGACATTTCGTCGGAAAGAGAGTCCAGATCGTCTTCAGAAAAGCCCATCTGCTTCACCGCCGCATCAATTTGGGGAATACCCAAGCTACGGGCGCATTTCAGGCAGTAGCCCTCGTTCATAGTAACGCCATTTTCAATCTTCGTGATGAATACAACGGCCATATTCTTCTTGCATTTTGTACACAATTTTGGCTGCATACTTTCTCACAACCTTTCTTTCGGCTACTATAACATATTTACGCCGAACAAAGAAAAACAATATGTGAATTTTCAAATAATCTCCGGGCATTCAAACCGGTCGACCCCGTCATCATACCACAGGTGGGTCATATACAGGCCACCGGGAGGCACTGTGGGTCCAGCTGCTGTTCTGTTGCCCTCAGCCAGAATCCGGCCGATTTGTTCGGGTGGGAATTTGCCCTCGGCGGCATACACTACCGTGCCGGCCATTGCCCGCGCCATATTATAAAGAAATCCGTTGGCGCAGACCTTCAGTTCAATGATATTGCCCTTGCGGATCACATCGTAATAATATACAGTGCGAACGGTAGATTTCACATCTGTACCAACGCTGCGGACAGCCGCAAAATCGTGAGTACCCACAAACTGGTCGGCCGCGGCCTGCATAATCTTCTCATCCAAATGCTTGGGATAGAACCACGCTCTGTTCACATAGAACGGGTCACGAACCCGGGAGTTATAAATGGTATAGGTATATTCCTTACGCACACAAGAGCCGATGGCGTTGAAGTTTTCGTTAACCTCAAACGCCTTTGTGACTACGATGTCAACAGGCAGATGCGTGTTAAGCGCATAAGGCAGGCGGTCCACCGGGATGGTCGATGTGGTTTTAAAGTTTGCCACATAGCACCGAGCGTGGACACCGGCATCGGTACGGCCACAGCCGGTCACGTGTACCTCGTGGCCCACAATCATTTCGATTGCTTTTTGCAGTGTTTGCTGCACGGTAGACAGATTTTTCTGCATCTGCCAGCCGTGATAGGCTGTACCCTCATACATTAAAATAAGCGCAATATTTCGCATAACTACCTCACAGACCAAGACTAGCTACAACAATTACGCCGGATAGCAACAATGCCAATACCAGAAATGTGCCATAATCAAACCGCTTCAGGCGCAACAGTTTCATTTTTGTCCGTCCGTCGCCACCATGATAGCAGCGGCATTCCATAGCGGTAGCCAGTTCATCTGCACGGCGGAAAGCGCTGATAAAAAGAGGCACTAAAATCGGCACAAGGGCCTTGATTCGCTGCATAAGTCTGCCGCTTTCAAAGTCCGCTCCCCTTGCCTTTTGGGCGCAAATAATCTTGTCGGTTTCTTCGATGAGTGTGGGAATAAAGCGCAACGCAATACACATCATCATAGAAAGCTCGTGGACAGGTACGCGAATTTTCTTCAAGGGGCCAAGAAGCGATTCCAGGCCATCTGTCAAGCTAATCGGCGAGGTGGTATAGGTGAGCAAAAATGTGCCTGAAATCAGCAGCAAGATTCTGCACATCATAAATAACGCACGCATTACACCCTCTAGCGTAATGGTAATTTTCCAATATTGCAATAATACCGTTTCGCCCGGTGTAAAAAACAGATTTAAGATGCCCGTAAACACCAGAATTAACACCAGCGGTTTCATACCGCGGACAAATGCTTTTACAGGAATCCCAGAAATCGCAATACAAGTAACCAAAAACACAAAATTGATGCCATAGGTAATCCAACTGCCGGCAGTAAACAATGCGACAATATAAACAATTAAGCCGATGAGCTTTGTTCTAGGGTCCAGTCGATGAATAATCGATGTTCCGGGGAAGAACTGACCAAGCGTAATGTCTTTAAGCATGGGCATTACCCTCCCTGATTCGTTTTAACTCCGCTACGGCCTGCTCAATGGTATACACCGAATTTACAGCAATTCCCATTTCCTGCAATTTCAAGAAAAGTCTCGTAATTTCAGGAATATCCAGTCCCATATCCAGCAATTCCTGTGCGTGAGCAAAAACCTCTGTAGGGGTCGCATCCATCGCGAGGGAAGCGTTATTCATCACAATCAGCCGATCGGAAAGTCTTGCAACATCACTCATGGAATGGCTAACCATCATAATGGTAGCGTTTTTCGCGCGACGATATTGCTCAATATTGCGCAGAATCTCTTCCCTGCCCTCAGGGTCTAGGCCAGCCGTAGGCTCGTCCAGAATCAGCACCTCAGGCTCCATAGCAATTACACCGGCAATTGCTACGCGACGCTTCTGTCCGCCGGACAGGTCAAAAGGAGATACTTCCAGCTGTTCCTCCGTTAGACCAACAAAACCGGATGCTTCGCGCACGCGACGGTCAATTTCTTCTGCTGAAAAGCCCATATTCTTAGGGCCAAAGGCAATATCCTTATATCCCGTTTCCTCAAACAGCTGATACTCCGGATACTGAAACACCAAGCCCACGCGAAAGCGAGCCTGACGTGTGCTTTTTTTATCCGCCCAAATACTCTGTCCATCCAGCAAAATATCACCGGAAGTAGGCTTGAGCAAGCCGTTTAAGTGTTGCATTAGCGTAGACTTTCCGGAGCCTGTATGGCCAATTACGCCAATAAATTCTCCACGCTCTACGCAAAAAGACACATCCTTTAGGGCAGTATGCTCAAAGGGTGTTCCAACACTATATATGTGTTGTAGGTTTTTAACCTCCAAAATAGGTGCCAATTTTCTAACCTCCTGTGGGTCAGGCCTTTAATACCTCATAAAGTGCCTGCGCACATTCTTCTGCGTTTAAATGGTCCAATGAAAGTTCAAAGCCTTGTTCGTTTAAGCTGTGGCACAATTCCACAGTCTCAGGAGCCGCAAGGCCGATATTATGCAATGTTTCTACTTGTGAAAAAACCTCTTTTGGCGTTCCGTCAAGACAGACACGGCCCTTATCAAGAACGATTACACGCCGGGCTCTTGCCGCTTCATCCATATGGTGGGTGATCAGCACGACGGTAATGTCTTTTTCACGGTTCAGCTGCTCAATCGTATCCATTACTTCCCGGCGACCTTTGGGGTCGAGCATCGCGGTGGGTTCATCCAGCACAATGCATTTGGGTTCCATCGCGATCACACCGGCAATGGCAACACGTTGCTTCTGTCCACCGGACAAAAGATGAGGTGCGTGATTGCGGTACTCATACATACCAACCTGTTTCAACGCATTATCCACACGGTGACGAATAGCAGGCGCGGCCACACCAAGGTTTTCAGGGCCGAACGCCACATCCTCTTCTACAACATTGGCGACAATCTGGTTGTCGGGATTCTGGAACACCATACCAACTGTTCTCCGAACAGAAATCAGCTTCTCCGAGTCCGAAGTGTCCATTCCGTTTACGTACACCTTACCGCCGCAAGGCAGAAGAATGCTATTAAAATGCTTTGCAAGCGTAGACTTGCCACATCCATTACTGCCCAAAACAGCCACAAACGTGCCATTTTCAATGGTTAAGTTAAAGTCCTCGAATACGGCAATGCCGGGCGTGTCTTCCACGCCCGGATAACTGTATGCCAAATGTTCAACAGAAATTGCAGTACTCAATCCAGCACCTCCCAATTACGGTGTCCAGCGACCGGTAGAGCCGCAGGGCAACATTAGACCGGTGGAACGCACAGGCAGACCCAATTCGCCTACCGTGGTCCTTCCTCCGTGGATTGCACCGAAAACTACGTCAGATGCATAACCAACAGCAGAAGGCGCAAGACCGGTTGTATAGGAATTGATAATCACAAACAAGGGATTATCGGTAAGCAATTTGCCCACTTCCAAAAGAAACGGGTAAAAGCTTGTTTCCATTTTCCAGATTTCACCGCTGGGTCCACGACCATAGCTGGGCGGATCCATAATGATGCCGTCGTAACGGCGTCCCCGGCGAATTTCACGCTGAATAAACTTTGCGCAGTCGTCAACAATCCAGTGGATTGGGCGGTCAGCCAACCCCGACGCAACTGCATTCTCTTTCGCCCACGCAACCATACCCTTGGAAGCGTCCACATGGAACACTTCTGCGCCACCGGCTGCTGCGGCCAATGTGGCACCGCCGGAATAAGCAAACAGGTTCAGCACTCTTGTGGGTCGCCCGGCAGAGGCAACCTTATCCCGGATAAAGTCCCAGTTAGCCGCCTGTTCGGGGAATACGCCCGTATGCTTAAAGTTCATGGGCTTGACATTAAATGTCAGATAGTCTTTATAGCGAATCTGCCAGCGCTCAGGCAATTTATGGTCGGTCCAATGACCGCCACCGGTAGAGGAACGAACATAACGGGCATCATACCGCTTCCATGCAGGTTCGTCGTGGGGTGTATCCCAAATTACCTGAGGGTCGGGGCGCACGAGAATATACTTTCCCCAACGCTCCAACCGTTCACCGGCTGAAGTATCCAAAACTTCATAATCTTTCCATTCATCGGAAATCCAAATCATCTGTCTCTCCTTATACTCAAGGCACTACGAGCAGTCGAGGCATAGCGCCCCCGACGCTTAATGGTTATGCTTGGTGCAAACCATATATGGCGCAGAAATGCTCTGGCGCAAATTATTCCTCATGCCCTTAAATACGCCATCGCTGCCATCTTCATTGATGAGATACACATAGTCATTACGTGTATAATCCGTCAGCAGCTTGTAGGGCGCCGCTTTCATAATTTCACTAATCTGACTTTGTGTCAGCTTTACCAAGCTTCTCTTGGTAATCTTAACGGAGTTATCCGTTTTCGCAGCGTTTACACACGCTTGGGTTGCAACACCGCCACCGGAGCAGTAGTCAACCAAAACGTGCTTATCGCAAGTTTCAGTGGGCATATCCTCGGCATATACCGCAGTTTTGCTTGTCACGATAAAATCATCAGGATTCAGGGGCTTCACCAAACGAATATCGTTACTGCATGCCTCTGTGGCGATTTTACCGGAGCTCAGGCAAATGGTCACGGGCTGCATCTTCTTCTGGCTGTACAGCAGAATATCCGTCTTTCCGGCATGCAACGGACCCATAACCTTTTTAAACAAGTATGCAGAGGGGTTGTTGACACCATAGCAATAAATCGGTTCCGGGTCATCGTAGCCACACCAAACAGCAGCAGTGTAGTAGCCGGTAAAGCCACAGTACCAACGGTCTTTATTACTGCCGGTGGTACCGGTCTTACCCGCAGTGGTAATGCCGTGGGAATAATAAAGGTTTGCCTCTGTACCAGTACCCTCATTGGTAGCATCAGTCAGACAGTAATTCATATAGTCCACAGTTTTCTTACTAAGGATTTGTTCCTTCTGCTGTGTGTTGTCCAAAATCAGTTCGCCGTTACTGTCATACACTTTCGTAAATGTTCTGCCTTTACGATACACGCCCTCATTGGCAAATGTGGAAAAAGCGCTGGCCATATCACGGACTGTAACACCGAAGGTCTGCGCACCCAGGGCCAACGGGCCGATGCCAATATCACTGTGCACGGTTCCATTCGGATCAACATATTCCTCCACCAATGTAGATAGACGGAATCTATCAGTAGCAAACCTATAGGCATAGTTCTCACCGGACTTGCTTACAATCTGTGCTGCAGCCGCATTCACAGAACGAACAACAGCACGGTTAATCGTACGGGAATATGCATAGGTTCTTGTATCGTTCAGAGGATACGGGCCGTCAGCACTGTAAGAAAGAGGCAAATCCTTCACCAAGGATGCAGGTGTAATTGCACCGGACTCAAATGCAGGTGCATATACAGTAAGGGGCTTAATAGAAGAACCGGACTGCAACTGCGAGTCCGTTGCGCGGTTCAATCCGTCGTGGACAGTCTTTTCACCGACACCACCGGCCATAGCAACAATATCGCCGGTACGGTTATCGATTACAACCATGGCCGACTGCAATTGCTGGCCACCACGTGTATCAGGGATTTCGCTCAGATTGGTATATATCGCATCGACCTGGTTTTGCACTCTAATGTCCATTGTGGTGTAGATATGGTAACCAGCCTTTTGCAACTGCTGCATCATCATCTCACGAGTGCTGGAGTTCCATTGGAAACCTGCCTGCTCAGCAAGCGCCTTTGCTACGTCCTCAAGAACGGTATCACCGAAATAGGAATACACGCTCTGAGAGTTGTCCTTAGATACAGAAGTCTGCGTACCACACTTGGGGCAATAGTAGGTTATATTATCCTTGGTTGTATAGGTCTTTGCCATATCACGATAGTCGCAGGTTTCGCTTTCGCAACTGACCAAACGGTCCTCGTTTGCAACACCGGATTTCAGAACAAGTTCCTGGGCAATCGCCGTCTGGTACTCTTCGTCAGTCAGCCAACCGTACTCACGCATCGCCCACAGAACATTCTCTTTACGCAGTTTGTTATTTTCAAAGTTCTGGTAGGGGTCATAGTATGTGGGAGAATTGGTAATGCTTATCAAGCTGGCACACTCTGCCGTCGTAAGCAATTCCAATTCTTTGCCGAAGTAGGTTTCCGCAGCACTACGCACACCACGGCAACCCTGGCCCAAATAGATACAGTTCAGATACATCTCCATGATGGTATCTTTATGATATTTCTTCTCAAGTTGCAATGCTCGGAAAATCTCAAGGACTTTTCTTTGCACAGTTACATCGTCCGCTGTTTCATCTTCCAGCAAAAGTAGATTTTTAATCAACTGCTGTGTAATACTGGAGCCACCAACTGAGTCATCACCAAAGAACATTCTGGCGCAAGCCTTAATAGTGGTAATCCAGTCAACACCCTGGTGCGTATAAAAACGGTGGTCTTCAATTGCAACAGCAGCATGAATCAAATCCTTTGGAATATCCTCTAAATCTGCCCACTTGCTACTGGTGGTTGCAAACACTTGCTGATAAACCTGAATATCACCATTCTCATCCAGGTAGTACATAGTGGAAGTTTGGTCCATTTCCACATCTTCAATATTAAAGCCAGCCATAGGCAGAATATCTTCCTGCAGATAGTCACCCAAGACACCAAGAAACACAAAGCCACACACAACACCAATGAGTACCACTGTGATAAACGCACCTGCCGCCACCTTCAATACAGCAGAAACGACTGCCCAGGTACGACGCAGATACATCAAGAACTTTTCAGTATCCCATTTTTCTTTAATTCTATCAATCCATTCTTGTAATTTATCAAGCATTGTATAACCTCCATTGTTCAGGCAAAAGGCCCACATGGTTAAAAATCATTTCGTTCGGCATATAAGCATACCTCTATCCATATTATTATAACATACAATCAATCAAAGTGAAAGACCCAATTTGTAAATTATATTTTATATGAGGCATTATACCCAATTTACGCGCAAACTGTATTTTCTGTTCGCGCACATAAAAAATAAAGACCCGGGAATGCTGATACCGGCAACATAATTCCACTTGATTTTCCAGCTGTTAGCAGTTAAAATGTACCTGTAATTACTGATTGGAGGTATACCCAATGTCTGATGAATACGGTTCCGATTTTATCACGATTGTAGACGAGGATGGCACAGAATTTGAGTTAGAGGTCCTCTCCAGCATCGAATATAACGGTGCAACTTATTTGGCCGTTACAATTGCCGGTGCTGAAGATGCAGAGGATTTAGAAGTCAGCATTCTGAAATCCGTCGAAGAAGACGAAGACGACCCCATTCTTTGTGCCGTTGAGGACGAGCAAGAGCTGGAAACTGTCTATAACCTTATTATGGAACAACTTTACGAAGAAGAGGAAGACGACGAATAATCCATCTGCCTGCGTGGTGCGCAATGTGTCCTGTTGGACCCACATCAATATCTAGGGATGTTAGACTTCCCGGTTGGATTGCAGACCTCCCTCCTGTGCTTTGACATCAGGTGGACGTTGGGAGCAGCTAAAACCCGGAGCGGCAACCCACCTGCCTTTTCGTGCAGGTCATAATCGGACGCATGCGGCCAACGCGGGTATGGCACGGGGAGTTTCGGCTCCCCGTGTTTTTTATATTTTCTCTGTAGAAATTGTAAACTTTTTTCGTTTTCAGCGTAATTGAAAAGAATTTTCTTGCAACTGACGGACAAATCGGTTATACTATCCACGTCTATGCCCACTATGGGCTGCAAATTATTACCCAAAGATTATGGGAGGACTTGATTACCATGAGCGCATCCGATAAGAAAAAACTCCGCAAGGAGCTTTCTGCTGCAAAGCTGACTGAAAAGCAGAAAAAGGAGCGAGCTGAAGCCAGAAAGCTTCGTGCTACCACTGCTACCTTTATCATTATTATGCTTGTTATTGTTGGTGTTGTGATCGGTTTTGGCTGGGACCGTTATGCTGAAAACAGTGGCAGACGTGACAGAAAGACCATTGCTGCTGTTGTTGGCACCCACCAGCTGAACAGCCTGCAGATGAACTACTACTTAAACGACGAAGTCAGAAACACCTACAATCAGTGGTCCGAGGCTTACGGCGACAGCGTAGCCTTGTATGCATCTATGATGGGTGTTGATGTCTACTCCCCCATCAGCGAGCAAATTTACAATCAGGAAAACGGCCAGACCTGGGGCGACTTCTTCCTGGAATCTGCGCTGGAGAAAGCAAAAAGCGACTATGCTTTGTATGACAAAGCAATGGCCGAAAACTTTGTGTTGCCCGCAGAAGATCAGGCTGTCTTCGACTCCAGAGTTGCACAGCTGGACCTGTACGCAACCTATATGGGTTACAAAAATGCCGACAAATACCTGAAGGCTGTTTACGGTCAGGGCGCTAGCAAAGAGTCCTATCTGGAATACTACAAGATTGCCGCCACAGCAAGCGCGTACTACAATCAGTACAGAGATTCCCTGACTTACGATGACGCAAAGATTGATGCGTATGAAAAGGATAAGTATAACAATTACAGTTCCTTCACTTATGCCAGCTACTATGTCAGTGCAAGCAGCTATCTGAAGAGTAGCTCCACCAGTGAGGACGGCAGTACCACCTACACCGATGAAGATAGAGCAACAGCTTTGGCTGAGGCCGACAAGATTGCCAAGGCGTTGGCAACCAACACCGATGTAGAATCCTTGGACAAGGCTATCGCAGCCCTGGAAATCAACAAAGACAACAAGAACGCCGCTACCACCAAGAACAAGGACGTTATGTACACAAACGTCCCTACTGATACTCTGAAGGCATGGCTCTCTGACGAGGCTCGCACCGAAGGTGAAATCGGCATTGTCGTTAACGAAACTGTTTCTACTGACACTGAAGGCAAGGAAACCAAAACCACCAACGGCTATTATGTTGTCATATTCCAGGGTCGCAATGATAACGAGCGTTATCTGGCAAATGTACGCCACATTTTGGTCTCCTTCGAGGGTGGCACCCTGAAGTCTGACGGCACCAAAACCTACTCTGATGCTGAAAAGGCTACTGCAAAGGCCGAAGCTGAGCGTCTGATGAAGCTCTGGCAGGACGGCGCTGCAACCAACGATTCCTTTGTTGAGTTGGTTAAAGCTCACTCTAAGGACGAAGGCTCCGTTTCCGAGGGTGGCTTGTATGAAGACATTCACGCCGCTTCCAGTTATGTCGAAAACTTTAAGAACTGGGCTATCGACCCCGAACGCAAGGCCAATGATGTAGGCGTTGTTGAAAGTGAATACGGCTATCACGTAATGTATTATGTTGGCGACGGCGAACTCACCTACCGCGACTACATGATTACCGAGGATATGCGTGCCGAAGATATTGAAAAATGGCACGAAGGCCTTCTGAGCGGCGTTACTGTTACCAAGCAGGACCTGCACAGACTGAATCTTGATTTGATTATGTCCCAAATGTAATAAACAACCCGGTGCTGCAAATGTGGCACCGGGTTTTGCATAAAAAACATCTCTCAAGGGAAAGATTCCCAAAGGAGGTGTTTTTTTGCATCAACGTTTCTTTATGTCATTGGCCGGCTCCGTTGCCGGAATCGTAAATGGTCTGTTTGGCGCAGGTGGTGGCATGGTTCTGGCGCCAATGTTAGATAAGCGAACCGGCATTTCAGAACAGGAGCGCTTTCCTTCCTCTATCGCCATCATTATGCCCATTTGTGTTGTATCTTTGCTGTTTTCTGCTCGATTGACGATCTCTTTCAAGCAAATACTGCCTTATTTAATCGGTAGCGTAATCGGCGGTATTGCAGCAGGCCTATGGGGAAAACGGATTCCTGTGGTTTGGTTGCACCGCATCTTGGGGGTGCTCATACTTTGGGGAGGGATTCGATACCTATGTTAGATTATATCACGCTACCCGTTTCTATTATCTTGGGTTTCTTGGCCGGATTGGGGGTTGGCGGTGGGAGCTTATTGGTGCTTTGGCTCACAATGGTTGTGGGAATGGAATATGCAGATGCCAGAACAATCAACTTATTGTTCTTTCTCCCATGTGCAATTACTGCAACCCTATTTCACCGCAAACAAGGTCGTCTGAACATCAAGAAAATTTACCCGGCTGTTATATGCGGTTGTATTGCTGCCGCCCTTTTTGCTGCAATCAGCACCAGAGTGGATACCCAAATTATCAAGAAGTTCTTTGGTTTTCTTCTGTTGTTTACAGGGATACGAGAGCTGTTTTATCGCCCCCGAAAAGCCAAATAGCCCTCCAAAATAAGCGAAGCCGCCACAGCATCAACGGTATCCTTACGTTTTTTTCCGTGGTAGTTATGCTGTGACAGGATATTATGTGCTTCGACAGTGGTTCTTCTTTCGTCCCACAGATGCACAGGCAGCCCAGTGGCCTGCTCCAGTTGTTGCGCAAAAGCTCGGCAAAGTTCGGCCCGTGCCCCCTCTGTGCCGTCCATATTCTTGGGCAAACCTACGACAATTTCACCCACATCGGAATCTTTGACCATGGTGCAGATTTGCGCTATGGTCTTTTCTGCGTTTCTGCTGTGAATGACTGTGGTGGTGCCAACGATGCTACATAGCAGGTCAGAAACGGCAATTCCTGTCCGCGCATCACCATAATCTACGCCCATAATTCGTTTCATAGCGTTTATTCTCCTTAAGTTTTGAATTTACGCCCATTATACAGCAAAATTCCCAAAAAATAAAGAAAAAATTTGTTGACTTCCACACCCTGCTGTGTTAGAATGGTTCTACCTGTGTAAAAGGGCTTATTTTGTGCGCCCATTTTACAGCCACGGAGCGGTAATTTGTAGTTAACCGCTTACTAAATTTTTCTCTAGCCGGGGTGATACAGGGAGGCAATTATTTAAGGAGGTGCCGTTATGCGCGTGAAAGTCACTTTGAGATGTTCTGAGTGCAAGCAAAGAAACTACAATACTATGAAAAACAAGAAGAACGATCCCGACCGTCTCGAAATGAAGAAGTACTGCAGATTCTGCAAGAAGCACACCATTCACAACGAGACCAAGTAAGGAGGCCCCAAAATGGCAGATGTAAAGAAGAAAAACATCTTCGCAAGAACCTGGGGCGGTATCTGCAGATACTTCCGGGAGCTCCGCAGTGAGCTTAAGAAGGTCGTGTGGTCTACCCCCAAGCAAGTGCTGAAAAACACCTTGATCGTCCTGGCCTGTGTGGTTATCGTGGGCGTATTCATTTGGTTGTTCGACTTTGTCGCTCGAGAGGGCATTGATAAGCTTATCGATGTAGTAAGGTAAGGAGACGAGTCATGTCAGACGCTGCAAAATGGTATGTTGTCCATACCTACTCCGGATATGAAAACACCGTAAAAGCCACCATTGAGAAAACCGTTCAGAGCCGTGGTTTGCAAGATCAGATTGTTGCAATTGCAATTCCTCAGGAAACCGTTACGGAAATTACCGACGCCGGCGTAACCAAAACATACGACCGCAAGTTGTATCCCGGCTACGTATTCGTCAAAATGGTTTATTCTGATAACACCTGGCACGTGATTCGCAATGTTCGTGGCGTTGCTGGCTTTGTTGGTGCATCCGGAAGCGACCCCTTCCCCTTGTCCGAAGATGAAGTTTATCAGATGGGTGTCGAAAAGCGCGAAATCGTTGTCAACTACGCTGTTGGCGATACTGTGCGCATTCTCGATGGTCCTTTGAGTTCCTTCACCGGCGTTGTGGAAGACCTGGAGGTCGAAAAGAATTCGGTCAGCGTAGTCGTTTCTATGTTTGGCCGTGAAACCCCTGTCGAATTTGAACTCGATCAGGTGGAATTAATTTCCCAATAACCCCTCGGACTATTTGTCCGTTCGGATCGTGGGAGGGGCTGAAGCCCCGCAAGAAATGCGATTTTTCGCATATTACCACATTTTATTCAGGAGGTGCTTATTATGGCACAGAAAGTTACTGGCATTATCAAATTGCAAATTCCTGCCGCAAAGGCTACCGCATCCCCCCCTGTTGGCCCCGCTCTGGGTCAGCACGGTGTTAACATTGCTGCTTTCATCAAGGAATTCAACGCTCGTACCCAGGCTATGGAAGGCTACAAGATTCCTGTTGTCATCACTGTTTATGCAGACCGCAGCTTCACCTTTATCACCAAGACCCCTCCGACCCCCCTGCTTGTTCTGAAAGCAATCGGTCTGGACAAGGGTTCCGGCGCTCCCAACAAGACCAAGGTTGGCACCATCACTCGCGCTCAGATCGCTGAGATCGCCAAGACCAAGATGCAGGATCTGGAAGGCGCTACTCAGGAAGCTGTTGAGAGCCAGGTTGCCGGTACCTGCCGTTCCATGGGCGTTACCGTCGTAGATTGATTTTAACTGTCCGAGCAAATATTTTGGCTCGGTAATGTGGGAGGATTTTTCCGCATCACCACTATAAGGAGGATTTTTTAAGTGTTTAGAGGTAAAAAATATCAAGAGAGCGCCAAGTTGATTGACCGCTCCGTTCAGTATGATCCCACCGACGCCCTGGATCTGGTTGTTAAGGGCGCTTCCGCTAAGTTTGACGAGACCGTCGAGCTGCACATCAAGTTGGGCGTTGACTCCCGTCACGCTGACCAGCAGGTTCGTGGCGCAGTTGTTCTGCCCAACGGTACCGGTAAGACCGCTCGCGTTCTGGTCTTCGCTAAGGACGCTAAGGTTGACGAGGCTCAGGCTGCAGGCGCTGACTATGTTGGCGGTATGGAGCTGGTTGAGAAGATCACCAAGGAAAACTGGTTTGAGTTCGACGTTGTTGTTGCTACTCCCGATATGATGGGTGTGGTTGGCCGTCTGGGTAAGGTTTTGGGCCCCAAGGGTTTGATGCCCTCCCCCAAGGCTGGTACTGTTACCCCCAACGTGACCGCTGCTGTTCAGGAAATCAAGGCTGGTAAGGTCGAGTACCGTCTGGACAAGACCAACATCATCCACTGCCCCATCGGCAAGGTTTCCTTCGGCGCTGAGAAGCTGGCTGAAAACATGGACACCCTGATGAATGCTGTTGCTAAGGCTAAGCCCGCTGCAGCTAAGGGTCAGTACTTCAAGTCCTGCACCGTGGCTTCCACTATGGGCCCCGGCGTTAAGGTCAACACTTCCAAGTACGGCAACTAATTGCTAATAAAACCGGAAGGGCACCCCCCTTCCGGTTTTCCCTTATTTTCTCATAAATAATTATAAAAAACCGAATTTTTCACTTGACAATAGAGAAATTGTCTGCTATTATATCTAAGTTGCCAAAGACAGTAGGTGTCGCAAGACATAAATCCTACCGAGGTGCGTTTAACATTTTGATTGTTTGCGTGTC
>JAZOSY010000035.1:0-4864 GCA_045657385.1 Faecousia sp.
CACGATGCCGCCAACTGCGCCGGCATAGTCCATCAGCACTTGGGTGCGTTCTCTTGCCTGAGCGTTTTCGTAGGTGGTGTTATAGACCTTGGGGTCGTGGTCAATGTCCTTAAAGTGCTGGCTGACAGCATCCTTAATGGATATCTCCTTAGCGGTGATACCAAGGGTCTTCATCAGCTCCCAAGAATTATTGTAGGTGCGGTCAGAGGTGCCAAAGCAAGGCATTGTGATGCCGTGGACATCGGAGGCCGGGCGACCCAATCGGCGCATCGCCTCAACAGCCACCAGCAGCGCCAAGGTGGAGTCCAAGCCGCCGGAAATACCCACAACTGCCTTTGCATTAATGGACTTCAGGCGCTGGGCAAGGCCGGTAACCTGAATGTTGAAAATAGAATTGCAACGCTCGGTTCTGTCCTGCTTGTTCTCGGGGATAAACGCCAGTTTATTCAGTTTATAAAGTGTGCCATCGGAGCGAAGTGCGGAACTGCCGCAATCGATTATACGGGCAGGCTCAATGCTGCGGTAGAACGAAGCCGCATCCCGGACGCTCTTATTCTTTCTGCGTTCACAGCGCACACGGCCCAAATCTGCATCCTGCACCAGCAGGTAATCGGTCTGCAGTTCCTGGGCGTTTTCCGTTAAGAGATAGCCGTCTTCCGCAATCAGACTATGTCCGGAGAAAACCAAATCCTGGGTGGATTCGGTATAGCCGGAAGATGTGTAGGCATAGACACAACTGCAAATGGAGGACTGGTGCTTTACCAAATCCCGGCGATATGCGCGCTTACCCACGGTTTCGTTAGAGGCGGACAGGTTCAAAATCACTTCAGCGCCGTTTAAGGTCAGCATGGTAGAGGGCGGCATAGGTGTCCACAAATCTTCACAGATTTCAATGCCCAGCATTGCGCCGTCACCCAGTTTAAAGACCAGATCACGGCCTACGGGAATTTCATAATCCGCATCCAAGCCAAGCTGACGGGCGTTGACCTCGTCCTGACACAGGTCTTCTGAGGAAGAGAACCAGCGGCGTTCATAGAACTCTTTATAATTGGGCAAATATGTTTTGGGAACGATGCCGTGAACCTTGCCGTTTGACATCAGCACGCCGCAGTTATACATCTGGCCGCCGATGACCAGAGGTGTACCCACCGCAACGGTGATTGCAGGAAAGTTCTTCGTGTAACGGCAAACTTCAGCAAGGCCGATAACCGCCGCATCCAAAAGTGTCTGCTGGAAGAACAGGTCTGCACAGGTATAGCCTGTAAGCGCCAGTTCCGGGAACACGACCACATCACAGCCGTTTTTGTCGGCTTCTGCGATCTTGCTGCAAATATCCTGCGTATTTTGCTTTGCATCTGCCAGCCGAACCGGCGGCACGGCACAGGCAATTCTAACAAAATCAAGCATAGAATCCCTCCATAGTATCATTTCTGATGCTATCATACCACATTCTTTCCATTTTGCAAACGGAATATGAAAAATTCCGTTCACAGATTGTCATTTATATGGTATACTGAAGAAAAACGGAGGTGTTCTTATGCCAAAATCAGACAACCAAAAACTGAAAATTCTCTATCTGCTTGACTACTTACAAAGAAACTCCCACGAGGATCACCCCGTGAGAGCATCTGAGATCATCGCAATGCTGGACCGCCACAACATTTCCTGCGACAGAAAGACGGTTTATTCCGACGTGGCCGCATTGCAGGATTATGGTGTGGACATTATTTCCATTCCCGGCAAGAACGGCGGCTATTATATTGCCTCCCGGAATTTCGAGCTGCCGGAACTGAAACTGCTCATTGACGCAGTGCTGTCCAGCCGGTACTTGACCGAGAAAAAGTCCCGTGAACTGATTGAAAAACTGCTGACCCAATGCAACGAACAAGATGCCAAACTGATGAAGCGGAACATGCTGGTTTCCGGCCGGGTCAAGAGTATGAATGAGACCATCTATTACAGCGTGGACACCATTCAGGACGCCATCGCCCAAAACCGTCAGATTACGTTCCGCTATTTTGACTGGGATTTCGGCGGCAAGCGGAAATATCGGGAGAAGCCCTATATTGCCAGCCCCTACGGTTTGTGTCAGGATAACGAAAACTGCTATTTGCTGGCGCTGTCCGAGCGCCACGGCATCACCTCTTACCGCTTGGACCGAATGAGTGACATTGCGGTCTTGGATGATGCGAGAGTCCCCTGCCCGGAATTAAGCGGAAAGGCGCTGATCGACCACGCAAACCGGCTATTCCAGATGTACTCCGGCGACGCGGTAGATGTGAAGCTGCGGTTCCACAAGAGTCTGCTGAATGTGGTCATCGACCGTTTCGGCAAGGACACTATGCTGATCCCCGACGGTGAAGAACATTTCAATTTCACCGTCCGGGTTGCGGTTTCCCCAATGTTTTTAAGTTGGGTCATGGGTTTCGGCAGCAAGGCAAAAATTCTCTATCCCCAGAGCGTTGCCGATGCGCTGTGCGATCTGTGCCGGGATGCTATGAGCCAGTATTGATCTGCTCTGTTTCCTCGATCACTCTAAAAGACGAAAAAATCTCCTGCCAAGTAGGCTGGACTTCCCCTGCCTTGCTTTCATCGGCCATTGCGGTCAGCACATAATGGTAAGCACCGTCATCCAGCACGCAGGCTCTCCCCACCTGGATGCCGTTTTCTCCGCCCGTTGCCCAGACAAACTGGTAGCGTTTGGCATCATCCTGCTTTGTTTGGATAATTTGCAGGTTTTCCATATCCATTCCCGTTGCGGTTTGAATGGTGCGCTTTAAGTCCCCGGATTCCATCGTCTGCACCATCACCGTGTAATCGTCGCACAGGTGGAGTTTCCCTGCGCTTTCATCCTGCAGCGTGGGTGTGGACAGCTCCGGCGGCAGATCCACAAGCACCTGCTGCATCGTGGCTACTACAGGTGCGTCCTGCACATCGCCGATGGTCTCCAGAGACGCTTCCTTGCCGCAGCCTGCAAGCAGCAGCGCCACCAAAAGTAAAATCCAAAGCTTTTTCATATTGACCCCTCCAGAAAGGAATTTTGAACTATGCTAATCTACCTGTTAGCAGTAAATGCCGTGGGCTTTGCAGTTATGCTTTATGATAAGTATTTAGCAAAGAATAATCTCTGGCGGATCCCGGAGACCACGCTGTTCGGCATTGCGGTCATCGGCGGCAGCATTGGCTGCCTTTGCGGTATGTACACCGTCCGGCACAAAACGAAGCATTTGTCTTTTACGCTGGGTATTCCCGCGATTTTGGCGGCGCAGGTGGCTGTGTATATCTTTTTGCGATAACAAAACGGCACAGAAGGAAGTTCTTCTGTGCCGTTCATTTTTATTTTACGGGGTGGGCGGCGATAAAATCATCCATCAGCTTGGCTGCGGTGGCCACCATTCGCACGCAAGGACGGGTGGCATAGTATTCTTCCGTTCTGGGGAAGGGATTGGGATCGGTGGGAGGATTGTCCAGAATTTCCCGGCAAATGATGCTGCCGTTGATTTCCCGGAACTGCTTTGCCAGTTCCTGGACCTGCTCATAGGTCTTCTTTTTGGCCTCATCGTCTGTGGATTCGTCATAGCCGTACAGGCAGCCCAGCACAAACAGCATACCGCTGACCGCGCCACAGACTTCACGAAGTCTGCCCATACCGCCGCCGAAGGGAGAGATCATCTTGGCGGTGGTTTTTTCGTCCAGACCGGTCACATCGCAAAAGGCCACTGCCACAGCTTGGGCGCAATTATAGCCGTCATAAAACATCTTGGATGCTTTTTCTACATGGTTCATATTGTTATCTCCTTACAAATTTTCTATCAATTTTTCCGCGCAGACCATACCGTCGATGGCCGCGGACATAATACCGCCGGCATAGCCTGCTCCCTCACCTGCCGGATACAGACCGGAAAGACCTGTGGATTGGCCGCTTTCGTCCCGGACGATCCGCACGGGAGAGGAACTCCTTGTTTCAGGGGCAGTCAGTACGCTGTCAGGTGCTGCAAAGCCCTTCAGGTTGCCATCAAGCAAAGGCAGCGCCGTTTTCAGGGCTTCGGTGATTTTCCTAGGAAGCACCTCGTGCAGATCACACCACTTCACACCGGGGCGATAGGTTGGCTGTACAGAGCCGGCATTTTCAGACGGACGACCTGCCAAAAAGTCCTCGACCCGCTGGGCAGGCGCGGCATAAGTATTGCCACCCACTGCATAGGCCCTTTGCTCAATATCCCGTTGCCAGTACATACCGGCCAAGGGATCCTCCGAGGGGAAGTCCTTGGGGTTCAGCGTTACCAAAAGGGCTGCGTTGGCATTCTCCCCTTCCCGGTCGGCATAGCTCATACCGTTGGTGACCACGCCGCCCTCTTCCGAGGCCGCCGCCACCACGAAGCCACCGGGACACATACAGAAGGTATACACCGTTTCATTATCCAGATGCTTGACCAGCTTATAGTCAGCCGGAGGCAGTACCGGATTGTATGCGCCATACTGGGCTGCATCCACCATCTGCTGGGGATGCTCGATCCGCACACCCATAGCAAAGGGCTTTGCCTCCAAGGGAATGTTCTGTTTTTGCAGGGTCTCAAAGGTATCTCGTGCGCTGTGACCGATGGCAAAGACCACCTGCTCACAGGGAATCACTTCACCGCCGTTGATCTCAAGGCCGGTAAGCCTGCCGTTTTCCTGCAGGATCTTTGTAACCTGCGCGCAGAAGCGCACTTCGCCACCAAGTGAGATGATCCGCTGGCGGAGGTTTTGCACCACGGTCAGCAGCACATCGGTTCCCACGTGGGGCTTGGCATCAAAAAGGATGTCCTCCCGGGCGCCGGCTTTCACGAATTGCTCCAAAATCCAGCCGATACGGGGGTTGTTG
>JAZOSY010000036.1:0-3389 GCA_045657385.1 Faecousia sp.
GTGACCTTGCCGGTGGCGATGCCGTCCTTCAGGTTCTTGAAGGTCAGGCGACTGCCCTCGGAGAGGCTGTCGTAGTCAGCAGGATCTGCGAAGGTCAGGGGCAGAATGCCTGCGTTAATGAGGTTTGCGATGTGGATACGGGCAAAGCTCTTGGCGATGACACAACGGATGCCCAAGTACATGGGCACAAGCGCTGCGTGCTCACGGGAGGAACCCTGACCGTAGTTGCTGCCGCCGATGACAACGCCGTCACCTGCCTGCTTGGCTCGCTCCGGGAAGTCCGGGTCACACACGGAGAAGCAGAACTGGGACAAAAACGGAATGTTGGAGCGGTAAGGCAGGATCTTTGCGCCGGCAGGCATAATGTGGTCGGTGGTGATGTTATCGCCCACCTTCAGCACCAGTTCAGCGCTCAGGGTGTCCTCAAAAGGCTTGCTCTTGGGGAATTCCTTAATGTTGGGGCCGCGGAGGACTTCTGCATCCTTAGCCAGTTCAGGGCTAAGAGGCGGAATCACAGCGGAATCGTCGATGGTGAAGGTCTCGGGCATCTGCACGGGGGCGATAGGCTCCAGCGTGGTGGGGTCGGTGATGACGCCGGCGAGGGCTGCCGCCACGGCCGTTTCGGGAGATACCAAGTAAACCTGACCGTCCTTGGTGCCGCTGCGGCCGAGGAAATTACGGTTGAAGGTACGCAGGCTCACACCGCCGGAATTGGGAGAGAAGCCCATACCGATGCAAGGACCGCAAGCACACTCCAGAACGCGGGCACCGGAGGCCAGAATGTGGCTCAGCGCGCCGCAATCGGACAGCATCCTCAGCACCTGCTTGGAGCCGGGAGAGATAGACAGGCTCACGTTGGGGTGGATGGTCTTGCCCCTCAGCATTTCGGCCACTTTCAGCATATCGTACAAAGAGGAATTGGTGCAAGAGCCGATGCAGACCTGATCCACTTTTGTGCCGGCAATGGATTCCACGCTGACCACATTATCGGGGCTGTGGGGACAGGCGATCATAGGCTTCAAATCGGACAGATCGATGGGGATAATCCGGTCATAAACCGCATCTTCGTCGCTGGCGAGGGGTATGTAATCCTGCTCTCTGCCCTGGGCTTTCAGGAAAGCGCGGGTAGTCTCGTCAGAGGGGAAAATGGAAGTGGTTGCGCCCAGTTCCGTACCCATATTGGTGATGGTAGCCCGCTCGGGAACAGACAGGGTTTTCACGCCCTCGCCGCCCCATTCGATAATGGCGCCAACGCCGCCCTTAACGGACAGAATCCTGAGCAGTTCCAGGCTCACGTCCTTGGCGGTTACATAGGGATTCAGTTTGCCGGTCAGCTCCACCTTGAACATCTTGGGCATATTGATGTAGTAAGCACCGCCGCCCATAGCAACCGCCACGTCCAGACCGCCTGCGCCAAAGGCCAGCATACCGATGCCGCCGCCGGTGGGAGTGTGGCTGTCAGAGCCGATGAGGGTCTTGCCGGGCTTGCCGAAGCGCTCCAAGTGGACCTGATGGCAGATACCGTTGCCGGGACGGGAAAAATGCACGCCGTACTTGGCGGCGACCGTCTGCAAGTAGCGGTGGTCGTCGGCATTTTCAAAGCCGGATTGCAGGGTGTTATGGTCAACATATGCCACGCTCAGCTCGGTTTTTACCCGGTCGATGCCCATGGTTTCCAGTTCCAAATAGGCCATGGTGCCGGTGGCATCCTGTGTCAGCGTTTGGTCGATCCGCAGGGCCACCTGACTGCCTACGGTCATATCGCCGTCCAGCTTATGGGCGGCAATGATTTTTTGTGCAATGGTCATTCCCATGATTATTTCTCCTTGAGCAGATTCTCTTTTACTTTCAGAATGTGATAGTCCATAACCTCTTTTACCTTCTCGGGGTCACCTGCCTGCATTGCCACAAGGATTGCTTTGTGCTCCTGAAGGGAGTTGGCTGCCCGATTCTTATCTTCAATGGCCGTTTTGCGGTAGCGTCTGGTTTTCCGGTGCAGAGGAACAAGGGTGTCGCGGATGACAGTTCTGCGGCTCAATTCGCAGATGGCATCGTGGAACATATCGTCGGCCAAGCGCAAATGCTCGGTGTCGTTTTTGGAAAAATAAAAGTCCTGCAGATCCACGATATGGGCCAGTTCCTTCAGACCCTCGTCGGTCATATTGATGCAGGCATAATAGGCGGAAACGCCCTCGATCTTCTCGCGGATATTCATAATGTCCAGCAGGTCATCCTCGGTGATGCCCAGGACTTTGGAGCCCTTGCCGGTTTCCTCGATGAGCCGCTCCTGCTCCAAACGGCGCAGAGCTTCCCGGATAGGTGTACGACTTACGCCCAACTGCTCCACCAGTTTCAGTTCGGTGAGAATTTCCCCACGGGGATACACGCCGTGGATAATATCATTTTCCAGTTTCTCAAAGACCTGATCGGCCAGAGATGTGGTTTGAAATGTCTTCATAAATAACACCCTTCCTTATCTGTGGAATCTGCCGGGGGCCAATTCTTCGATTTTGTTTTCCAGTTCCTTGTTGGAGAGCATGGTCTGACGGCCGTCCTCGTATTCCTGGTCAATCCATTCTTTGAGCGCCACAACCAGCGGATCGCGCTTATCCAGTTTCTGGTCACCGGTCAGTTTGTAAGCCTCGTTGATCCAGTAGGAAATGCCGGCCAGGCCCGATGCCTTACCGATTTGCACGGTTGCGGACCGGTTCAGCAGTTTTTCCGTATCGAAAATGGTGTAAATTTCTTTATCCTTCAGCAGGCCATCTGCGTGAATACCGGCACGGGTAACATTGAAGTTCCGGCCAACAAAGGGTGTCATATCCGGCACATGATAGCCCATTTCTTCTTGGAAGAACTCGGCGATCTCGGTGATAACGGTAGAATCCATACCGTCCATAGAGCCGCGCAGGGATGCATACTCAAATACCATTGCTTCCAACGGAATATTGCCGGTACGCTCACCGATGCCAAGCAGGGAGCAGTTAACGGCAGATGCGCCGTAAAGCCAGGCGGTGGAGGCGTTGGCAACAGCCTTATAGAAGTCGTTGTGGCCGTGCCACTCCAGCATTTCGCTGGGCACATCGGCGTAGTGCTGCAGGCCGTAGATGATACCGGCTACGCTTCGGGGCATTGCGGCCTCGGTATAGGGAACACCGTAACCCATGGTATCACAGGCCCGGATACGCACAGGAACACCGGCTTCCTGAGACAGTTTTTGCAATTCGTTGACAAAGGGAACAACGAAGCCGTAGAAATCGGCACGGGTGATGTCCTCCAAGTGGCAACGGGGCATAATGCCTGCATCAAAGGCATCCCGAACGGTTGCCAGGTAATGCTCCATAACCTGACTACGGGTCATCTTCATCTTCTTGAAGATGTGGTAGTCG
>JAZOSY010000037.1:0-6226 GCA_045657385.1 Faecousia sp.
GATCACCGGCGCGGATATGAAAAATAAAGAGATCGCTGCCCGTATCCGGGAACTGCGGGAGATTTCCGGCATTTCTCAGGAGGAGATGGCAAGCCGCACCGGCGTCAGCGTAGAGGAATACCGCCTCTGTGAAGAAGGCGCAAAGGATCTGAGCATCGCATTCCTCTATCGCTGCGTGCTGATCCTGGGCGTTGATATGTCTGACCTGCTGGAAGGCCAGAGCCCCAAGCTGCAGTCCTACGCTCTGACCCGTAAGGGTGAGGGCCAGCGGATCGAAGAGGCCCATCATATGATCGGCTACAACCTGGCTGCTGACTTCCGCAACCGTATCGCCCTGCCTCTTTATATGAAACTGAAGTACCGGCCCGGCGCAGAAAATGCCATCGAGCTGGTCACCCACGAGGGCCAGGAATGTGACATCGTCATCAAGGGCAGTATGCTGATTCAGATCGGTGAAAACCGTGAAGTGCTGCACCCCGGCGACTGTATTTATTACGATTCCTCCACCCCCCACGGTATGGTTGCTGTGGAAGGTGAGGACTGCGCATTCTATGCCATCGTGCTAAGCAACTCCGCCGCCCGTGAGGGTGAACAGGCAGCCACCGTGGCAATGCCCGATACCTTCCGCCGCGCTCCGGACAAAAAGCACCGCATTTATCGCAACTTCATCGACCGCAAGGTGGAAGACGGCCTGCTGACCCAGATCTCCTTCAAGGGTCAGGAGCAGTTCAACTTTGCTTTCGACATCGTGGACGCTTTGGGCGATGCCCAGCCGGAAAAACTGGCGATGCTCCACATTTCCGAGGATATGACCGAGCGCCGCTTCACCTTCAAGGATATGAAGAGGGAATCCGCCCGTGTTGCCAACTACTTTAAGGCGCTGGGCATCAAAAAGGGCGACCGGGTGATGCTGGTGCTAAAGCGCCACTATCAGTACTGGTTCTCTGTGCTGGCTCTGCATAAGCTGGGCGCTGTGGCCATTCCTGCCACCAATCAGCTGCTGGAAAAAGACTTTACATACCGCTTCCAGGCCGGTAAGGTCAAGGCAATTTTGTGTACCGCTGACGGCGATGTGTCCGACGCAGTGGACGCTGCTGCCGCCAAGTGCCCGGAACTGGCCCACAAGATTCTTGTAAACGGCAAAAAAGACGGCTGGCACGATTTTAACGAGGAATACGCAATGTACTCCTCCCATTTTGCCCGGACGGAAGACACCCCCTGCGGCAGCGATCCTATGCTGATGTTCTTCACCTCCGGCACTTCCGGCTATCCCAAACTGGCGGCCCATAACCATAAGTACCCCTTGGGCCACTTTATCACCGCAAAATACTGGCACCGGGTCAACCCCGACGGCCTGCACCTGACCATTTCCGATACCGGCTGGGCCAAGTCCTCTTGGGGCAAGCTCTACGGTCAGTGGCTGTGCGAGGCACCGATCTTCGTCTATGACTTTGACCGCTTCGATGCGGAAAAGATCCTGCCCATGTTTGCCAAGTATCATATCACCACCTTCTGCGCGCCGCCTACTATGTACCGTATGCTGGCAAAGCAGGATTTGAGCCGCTTTGATTTGAGTTCTATCGAACACGCATCCACCGCCGGCGAGGCGCTGAACCCCGAGGTTTACCGCCAATTCCAAAAGGCCACGGGCCTGCCCATTTTGGAAGGCTTCGGTCAGTCCGAGTCCACCCTGATCATCGGCAACCTGAACGGCAACAGCCACAAACTGGGTTCCATGGGCAAACCGGTACCTCTGTACGATGTCCACCTGCTGGATGCAGATGGCAACGAAGTTGCCCCCGGTGAAAACGGTGAAATCTGTATCAATATCGCAGACGGCCTGCCCTGTGGTCTGGCCTATGCCTATGAGGGCAACGAGGAAGTGACCGCAGAAACCTGGCGCGACGGCTTCTACCACACCGGCGACTTGGCTTGGAAGGACGAGGACGGCTTCTACTGGTATGTGGGCCGCGCCGACGGTGTGATCAAGTCCTCCGGCTACCGGATTGGACCGTTCGAAATTGAAAACGTCATTATGGAACTGCCCTACGTGCTGGAGTGCGGCGTGTCTGCCGCGCCCGACGAGGTTCGCGGTCAGGTGGTCAAGGCCTCCATCGTGCTGGTCAAGGGCTTTGAGGGAACAGACGAACTGAAAAAGCAGATTCAGGACTATGTCAAGTCCAGAACCGCTCCCTACAAGTACCCCCGTATCGTGGAGTTTAAGGAAAGCCTACCCAAAACTGTGAGTGGCAAGATCATTCGCAAGCAGTTATAATTGAGAATTTAGAATTGAGAATTGAGAATTATAGTATGCCTTCGGCATTATCAAAATAAGTCAGCGAAGCTGATACATTCATTCTCCATTCTCCATTATCAATTCTCCATTCCGTTCAGAAAAATTGGAAGGAGAAGAGAATATGTTGCATAAACGTTTAACCCTATTTGCCGGCCATTACGGCAGCGGCAAAACCAATATCGCTGTAAACTATGCTATCTTGATGGCAGGGGAGGGTAAGCCAGTCTGCATTGCGGACTTGGACATCGTCAACCCCTACTTCCGCACCGCTGACAGCGAAAAGGTGCTGAAGGATGCAGGCGTTACCCTGATCTCTCCCCAGTTTGCCAACTCCAATGTGGACCTGCCGGCGCTGCCGGCCGAGGCCTACCGGCTGGTGGAGGACAAAAGCATTTACGGCGTGATGGACATTGGCGGCGATGACCGGGGCGCATATGCGCTGGGTCGTTATGTGCCGGCCATCAAGGAAGAGGGCAACTACCGTATGATGTTCGTAGCCAACTGCTACCGGCCCTTGACCCGTACCCCCTCAGAAGCGCTGGAAGTGATGCGTGAAATTGAAGCCGCCTGCGGCCTGCAGTTTACCGACATCATCAACAACGCAAACTTAGGCCCGGAAACCACCCCGGAAACGGTGTTGGGGGCCTTGCCGTATATGGAAAAATTAAGCGCCTTAAGCGGCCTGCCCATTTTTGCCCACGCGGCAGAAAAGCGAGTCGCCGCCGGCCTTTCCGGCAAATTAGACCCTGTGATCCCCCTGCAGCTGCAGGAGAAATATTTCGATTTACCTACGCAGAAGCCGGGTAACCGACCTCTGTTTGGATAAACCAAGGAGGAAAAGAAAATGGCAACTGTAACCTTCCGCACCGACTGGTGCAAGGGCTGCGGTCTGTGCGTAGACGCCTGCCCCAAGGGCTGCCTCGCGATTGCCGCAGACAAAATCAACAAGAAAGGCTATTCCCCTGCCGTGATGGAGCACCCCGACAAGTGCATCGGCTGCGCGTTCTGTGCAACTATGTGCCCGGACTGCATCATTAAGGTAGAGAAGTAAGGAGGTAATATAATGGCAGAACGTGTACTTATGAAGGGCAACGAAGCCATTGCCGAAGCCGCCATTCGGGCAGGCTGCCGCCATTACTTCGGTTACCCCATCACCCCCCAGACGGAGATCGCTGCTTATATGGCAAAGAAAATGCCCAAGATTGGCGGCGTGTTCCTGCAGGCGGAAAGTGAGATCGCACCCATCAATATGGCCTACGGCGCAGCCTCTGCCGGCGTGCGTGTTATGACCTCTTCTAGTAGCCCCGGAGTTTCCCTGAAGGCTGAAGGCCTGAGCTATATTGCCGGCTCCGATGTGCCTGCGCTGGTTGTCAATGTCCAGCGTGGCGGCCCGGGCCTCGGCGGCATCCAGCCTTCTCAGTCCGACTATTTCCAAGCCACCAAGGGCGGCGGCCACGGCGACTACAGAATGATCGTTCTGGCGCCTGCTTCCGTGCAGGAAATGGCAAGCCTTACCATCAAGGGCTTTAACCTTGCCGACAAGTACCTGATGACTTCTATGATCTTGGCAGACGGCACCATCGGTCAGATGATGGAGCCCATCTCCTTCGAGGACGCCGAGATCGAAACCTACGAAAAGCCTTGGGCGCTGACCGGCACCAAGGGCGAGCGTAAGCACAATGTGGTAAACTCTTTGTACTTAAAGCCCGACGAGCTGGAAGCCAAGAACTTCGAGCGCTACGAGCGTTATAAGGTCGTGGAAGAAAACGAGCCCATGTGGGAGGAATATATGATGGACGACGCAGAATACTGCGTGGTTGCTTTCGGTATTGCTTCCCGTGTTGCCAAAAACGCTGTGGTTGCCGCAAGAAACGAGGGCATCAAGGTTGGTCTCATTCGTCCCATCACCCTGTGGCCCTTCCCCAAGAAGGCTCTGCGCGCCGCGGCCGACAAGGTCAAAGGCTTCATCAGCGTGGAACTGAATATGGGCCAAATGATCGAAGATATCAAACTCTATACCGAGTGCAAGCGTCCGGTTGCTCTGTGTAACCGTACCGGCGGTATGATCCCCAGCCCCGATCAGGTGCTGGAGTCCATTCGCAAGGCACAGAAAGGAGAGTTTTAACCATGGCAGTTGTATTTGAAAAACCCAAATCCCTGGCTGACATCCCTCTGCACTACTGCCCCGGCTGCCCTCACGGCATTATCCATCGTCTGGTTGCCGAGGTCATTGACGAACTGGGCATCGAGGGCAAGACCATCGGCGTTGCACCGGTTGGTTGCGCCGTTATGGCATATGATTACTTCACCTGCGATATGATCGAGGCCGCCCACGGTCGCGCCCCTGCCACTGCTACCGGTATCAAGCGCAGCCGCCCGGAGAACATCGTCTTCACCTATCAGGGTGACGGCGACCTGGCCTCCATCGGTATGGCCGAGACCGTCCACTCCGCCGCAAGAAACGAGAACATCACCGTTATTTTCGTCAACAACGCCATTTACGGTATGACCGGCGGTCAGATGGCGCCGACCTCCCTGCCCGGACAGGTCACCCAGACCTCTCCTTACGGCCGCGATGTGGACCACTGCCGCTGGCCCATCAAGGTCTCCGAAATGCTCTCCACCTTGGAGGGTCCTGAGTACATCGCCCGTGTGGCCGTGAACAATGTGAAGAATGTAAAGAACGCCAAGAAGGCCATCAAGAAGGCCTTCGAGAACCAAATTGCCGGCAAGGGCTTTAGCTTGGTGGAAGTGGTTTCCGCTTGCCCCACCAACTGGGGTATGACGCCCCAGAAGGCGCTGGAGTGGGTGGAAAGCGATATGCTTCCTTACTACCCCATCGGCGTTTACAAAGACCGCACCGCTGCAAAGGAGGCTGAGTAAAAAATGAAAACAACTCAGATTCTGATTGCCGGCTTCGGCGGACAGGGCGTTCTGTTTGCCGGTAAGTTTTTGGCTTACAAAGGCCTGATGGAAGACCTGCAGGTCTCCTGGCTGCCCAGCTACGGCCCGGAAATGCGTGGCGGTACTGCCAACTGCAGCGTTGTGCTGTCCGACACCCCCGTAGGCAGCCCCATTATCACCGACCCCGATGTTCTGATCGCCATGAACCTGCCTTCCTTGCAGAAGTTCGTCAACGATGTTGTGCCCGGTGGCCAGATCTATGTGGATTCTGCGCTGATTGATGCAAAGATCGAGCGTACCGATGTGGAAGTGTTCTACATTCCTGCCACCCAGATGGCAAAAGAGAACGGCATCGCCACCTTGGCCAATATGATTATCGTGGGTCATCTGCTCCAGAACCACCCCGAGCTGTCCTTCGAGGGCACAGACGCAGTGGTTGCCAAGCTGGTACCCCCCAGCAAGCCTGCGCTTGTTGAGCTGAATCAGAAGGCTTTGGCTCTGGGCAAAAACTATCAGTAAACAAACTGCAAACCAGTTTGACATATTAAGAGGAGGAAACTATTTATGAATGCAATGACCGAAATGAGTAACTATCGCCATGAAAAAGTCCTGTTTGTCAACAACGAAAAAGCCGGTTTGAAGGCTATCATCGCTGTACATAACACCAATCTGGGTCCTGCAATCGGCGGCTGCCGTTTGTTCCCTTATGCTTCCTATGACGATGCTTTGTTTGATGTTCTGCGCTTAAGCCGCGGTATGTCCCACAAGAACGCAGTTGCCGGCCTGCCCCACGGCGGCGGTAAGGGCGTTATTATCGCTGACCCCTCCATGAAGACCGAGGCTATGTTCGAGGCTTTCGGCGAGGCCGTTAACAACCTGGGCGGCGACTACATCACCGCTGAAGACGTGAACACCACCTGCGACGACGCTATGGTAATGCTGCGCAAGACCAACCATATCTGCGGTCTGCCTATGAACTCCGGCGACCCCTCTCCCTTCACCGCTCGCGGTGTATGGCAGGGCATC
>JAZOSY010000038.1:0-3650 GCA_045657385.1 Faecousia sp.
GTGGCTGACTAAATGAAGAATATCCGCTATTCAGAGCGGAATTCATATATATGGAGACGTATCGAAGTGGTCATAACGGGGCTGACTCGAAATCAGTTTGCGGGCAACCGCACGAGGGTTCGAATCCCTCCGTCTCCGCCAGATAAAAAGCCACTTTTGTCTTAGACAAAGGTGGCTTTTTCATAAAAAAGGTGTCAATATGGAAAAGAAAAGCGAAAAATTGCAAACTCCGCGGCTGATCCTGAAGCCATTCGACGAATGTGACCGACAGCCAATGGTGGAAATTCTCTTTGATAAAGAAATCAAAAAGACCTATATGCTTCCGGATTTTACGGAAAGAAAGCAAGCAGAACCGCTGTTTGAGCGGCTGATGGCCTCCAGCAAGTCGGACGAACGCTTTGTCTACGGAATTTATTTCGAGAACGCGCCCATTGGCTTCGTGAACGATTGCGAGATCAAGGACGAATCTATCGAGATTGGCTATGTGATCACCCCGACCCATCAGGGAAAGGGCTTTGCCACGGAAGCGGTGGGAGCGTGCATTGAGGAATTGTTCCGTATGGGCTTTACCCATATTCGGGCAGGCTTTTTTGAGGGCAACATTGCCAGCTGCCGCGTGATGGAAAAGTGTGGTATGCACAAAATTGATTTAGAAGAGGATATAGAATATAAAGGCGTTTTGCATCATTGCTTGTATTACGAAATCCATAAAACGGATGTATAACGTTCGGTTTGACAGAAAGATAAATTCACAAGGAGAATAGAACCATGAAAATATCAATCGATGATTTGCAGGCATATCTTGCCGACCGTTACGGTGGTTGGGCAACCGAGCAAAGTATGTTTATGAAACTTGTGGAGGAAATCGGGGAAGTCGCGGAAGTGCTCAATAAGCGTGCCGGCCGCAAAGCGTCCGATGAAGACGACCTGCAAGAACAGTTAGGCATTGAGTTGGCGGATATGCTTCATTATATTGTTGCGATTGCGGCCATCAACAATATTGACCTGCCGAAAATCATTATTGAAAAGGACAAAAAAGCATCCATAAAATATAACCACAATATAAATTTGGAAACATTCCTGTCCAATCGGGAATAACAAAAGGAGTACATAATGATGGAATATACAACTTTAGGAAAAACCGGCTTACAGATCTCCCGGTTGGGATTTGGCGGCATCCCCATTCAGAAAATTGACGCAGAAGGCACAAAGGTGCTGGTTCATAAAATGCTGGAAAACGGTGTCAACTACATCGATACCGCCCGTGGCTACACGGTCAGCGAAGAGTACTTGGGTTATGCCCTGGAGGGCGTCCGGGACAAATTTATCCTGGCAACCAAGAGTATGTCCAGAACCAAAGAGGGTATGGAAAAGGACATCGCCATCAGCCAGAACAACCTGCGGACAGACTACATCGACCTGTATCAGGTCCACAATCCCAGCCAAAAGGACTTGGAGCAGGTGATGACCCCCGGCGGCGCATTGGAGGCGCTGGTGGAGGCTAAGGCAGCCGGAAAGATTGGCCACATCGGTATCACCCTCCACTCTGTCGACCTGTTCAAACAGGCCGTGGAACTGCCTTGGGTGGAGACCATTATGTTCCCCTATAACATCGTGGAGACTCAGGCCGAGGAACTGATCGCCAAGTGCGCCGAGAAGAATATCGGCTTTATCTGTATGAAACCCCTGGCAGGCGGCGCGATCGAAGACGGCACATTGGCTCTGCGCTTCATCGCCAGCAACCCCAATGTAACGGTTGTCATTCCCGGTATGGCTGAAGAAAAAGAGATCGCGGAGAATGTGGCAGCCGTGTCTGACAAGACGCCGCTCTCTGCCGCAGAACAGGCAAAAATGCAGCAAATCAGAGATGAACTTGGCACCAATTTCTGCCGCCGCTGCAACTACTGCGCGCCCTGTACCGCTGGCATCAACATCTCCTTTATGCTGCTGCTGGAAGGCTACTACAGCCGCTACGACCTGAAGGAATGGGCCGCCGCCAGATATGACGCGGCAGACAAGAAAGCCTCCGATTGTCTGGACTGTGGCGTCTGTGAGAGCCGTTGCCCCTACAATTTGCCTATCCGCCAGATGCTTCAGAATGTCACCAAAGTCTTTGGTAAATAAAAGAAAACCCCGCCTTTCAAAGGCGGGGTTTTTGATTAGATTTCGATGTCCAGCTGGGAGATGACGCTTGCGCAGCGCTTGCACAGGCCGTCTTCACCGGATTCCTCGGAGTGCATCCAGCAACGGGGACACTTCTCGCCACGAGCCTCGGTCACACCGACGGTAAGACCGGACAGGTTAGCGCCTTGACCAACCGTTGCGCCCTCGGGAGCAGCTTCCCAAGCGCAGGAGGATACGATGAAGATTTCAGCCAAATTGATACCCTCGCAGGCGGCCTTCAAGGCAGCATCCTGAGTCTCAAGGCTCACGTGTGCCTCCAAAGCCTTGCCGATGCGCTTGTCAGCACGGGCAATTTCCAGAACACCGTTTACATCCTGACGGAGTTTCATAATGGTATCCCACTTTGCCATAGCAGCATCGTCCAGGCAGTAAGCGGCAAAGTCCTCGGGCATCTGGTTCAGCAGGATGTTCCGTGCATCGTCACTGTCCTTGTGGGGCATTGCCTGCCAAATTTCGTCGCAGGTAAAGGCCAAAATAGGAGCAAAGATCTTTGCCAGAGCGTCTACGATCAGGAACAGAGCCGTCTGTGCGCTGCGGCGGCGCAGGCCGTCGGGCAGTTCGCAGTACAGCCGGTCTTTGATGATGTCCAGATAGAAAGAGGACAGCTCCACAACGCAGAAATCATTGATCTCGTGGGAGACCACATGGAACTCGTAGTTGTGGTAGGCCTTGCGGCAGGCTTCCACCAGCGCGCTGAGCTTGGTCAGCGCCCACTTGTCCAGCTCCTCCAGCTGATCGGCAGGCACCAGATTGTTGGGATCAAAGCCGTCCAGGTTACCCAAGCAGTAACGGGCGGTGTTGCGGAACTTCAGATAGTTCTGTGCGATCTGCTTGAAGATCTCCTTGGAGCAGCGCACATCCACATGGTAGTCGGTGGATGCAGACCACAGACGGACGATGTCCGCGCCGAAGTCCTTGATCAGGTCAGCAGGGTCAACACCGTTGCCCAAGGACTTGTGCATTGCACGACCCTGACCGTCAACCACCCAACCGTGGGTCAGAACCTGCTTGAAGGGAGCGCCCTTGTCCAGCGCGCCAACAGAAGTCAGAAGGCTGGATTGGAACCAACCACGGTACTGGTCAGCGCCCTCCAGATATACATCGGCAGGCCACAGCTCGGGTGTATCGTGATACAAAGAAGCAAAGTGGGTGGAGCCGGAGTCAAACCAGCAGTCCAGAGTGTCAGTTTCCTTCTCGAAGGTCTTGCCGCCGCAGTGGGGGCACTCAAAGCCCTCGGGAACCAGCTCCATAGCCTCTTTTTCAAACCAAGCGTTGGAGCCATACTCGTCAAACAGCTTGGAGATCTTTTCGATGGATTCGGGAGTAGAAACAGGCTTGCCGCAATCCTTGCAGTAGAATACGGGGATAGGCAGACCCCAACGGCGCTGACGGGAGATACACCAGTCGGCGCGCTCGCGGATCATGCTGACCATACGCTCGCCGCCCCAGCCGGGGAACCACTGCAC
>JAZOSY010000039.1:0-3214 GCA_045657385.1 Faecousia sp.
CCTTTCTGCCGGCAGAGTGCAGTCTGTGGTCACCCGTCTGGTGGTGGACAGAGAAAATGAGATCCGCGCCTTTATTCCTAAGGAGTACTGGTCGCTGGATGTAAAGCTGAACCGCGTGAATAGACCCGGCTCCTTTATGGCCCGTTACTACGGCGAAACCAAGAAACGGGAATTGGAGAGCGAAGCGCAGGTTCAGGAAGTTTTAAATGACATCAAAGATAAGCCGTTTACCGTTGTCAGCGTAAAACGCGCAGATAAAAAGCGCACCGCTGCACCTCCCTTTACCACTTCCACCTTGCAACAGGAAGCGGCACGGAAACTGAATATGACCCCCAAGCGCACTATGGCCATCGCCCAGCAACTGTATGAAGGCATTGACATTCCCGGCGAAGGCACCTTGGGTCTTATCACCTATATGCGTACAGACTCCTTGCGCTTGTCCGACGAGGCTATGAAAGCCGCCGGAGACTTCATTAAGACCCGTTACGGCAAAGAGTACTACTACGGCTCTTTCCACACCTTTAAGACCAAGTCCGGCGCGCAGGACGCTCACGAAGCCATTCGTCCCACCCATGTGGAATTAGACCCCGAGCGGATCGAAAAGAGCCTGACCAAAGAGCAGTACCGGCTGTATAAGCTGATCTGGAGCCGTTTTCTGGCCTCCCAGATGGCAAATGCCGTGTATGATACCGTGGCCATTGATACCGATTGCAGCGGCCATATTTTCCGCAGCACCCACCAGAGCATCAAGTTCTCCGGCTTTTTGGCCGTCTATGAAGAGGGCAGAGATGACGATGGTGAAGAAGTAGGCACACCCCTGCCCGATTTGCAGGAGGGTGAGCAGGCAACGGCCTCTGAAGTGAAGCCGGAGCAGCATTTCACCCAGCCTCCCGTGCGCTATAACGAGGCCAGCCTTGTTAAGGCAATGGAAGAAAAGGGCATTGGCCGCCCCTCTACCTACGCGACCATTATCTCCACCATTCAGGACAGAGAATATGTCAATAAGGTAGATAAGCGCCTGCAGCCTACCGCCTTGGGCGAGGTTGTCACCGGTCTAATGCTGGAGCGGTTCAATGACATCATCGATGTGGAATTTACCGCCAATATGGAGACCCGGCTGGATGCTGTGGAAGAGGGCAACCAAAACTGGAAGGATCTGCTTGCCGAGTTCTACGAGGGCTTCCACAAGGAGCTGACCGACGCAGAAGCTGCCCTTGACGGTGTCCGCGTAAAAGTGCCTGACGAGGTGACCGAGGAGGTCTGCGACATCTGCGGCAGAAATATGGTGGTCAAGATCGGCCGGTTCGGCAAGTTCCTGGCCTGTCCCGGCTTCCCGGAGTGCAAATGCACCAAGCCTATCGTGGAGAAGATGCCCGGTCGCTGTCCCAAGTGCGGTAGCACCATTTTGAAGCGCAAATCCAAGCGCGGTTATGCTTACTATGGTTGTGAGCGTGGCGCAGAGTGCGGCTTTATGACCTGGGATGTACCCACCGCGGAAGATTGCCCCAAGTGCGGCCAGACTATGTTCAAGAAGTCCGGTCGTGGTCGTATGAAGCCTTTCTGCATCAACGAAGCCTGCGAAAACTTCCTGCCGGAAGACAAGCGCGGCTACTATAAGAAAAAGGAAGCAGACGATGAAGCACCTGAAGCCGAGCAGAAGCCGGCTAAGAAGACTGCTAAGAAGTCTGCCAAGAAACCAGCGGCCAAGAAGACCGCAAAAACGAAGGAGACCAAGTAAATGGCGAAAGTTACCGTCGTCGGCGCAGGCCTGGCCGGCTCAGAAGCCGCCTGGCAGCTGGCCCAACGGGGGATCGAGGTCACGCTCATCGAGATGAAGCCTCTGAAAAAATCCCCGGCGCACCACACAGATACCTTTGCGGAGCTGGTATGCTCCAACTCTCTGCGCGGTGATAAAATTGAAAACGCAGTGGGCCTTTTAAAAGAGGAAATGCGCCGCTTGGGTAGCCTAATCATCGCCTGTGCAGATGCCACCCGTGTGGAGGCCGGCGGTTGCCTTGCTGTGGACAGACAGGGTTTTTCCGACCTTGTGACCGAGCGCATCCGCTCCCACCCCAATATCACCGTGGTTGCTCAGGAAGTGACCGAAGTGCCGGAAGGCCCGGTGATCATTGCCACAGGCCCTCTGACCTCTGACGATCTGTCCAAGGCCATCGGCCGGTATTTCGGCAGTGAGTATCTGCATTTCTTTGATGCGGCCGCACCCTTGGTGACCGCCGAGTCCATCGATATGAATGAGGCTTGGTGGCAGAGCCGCTATGACCGGGGCACCCCCGACTATATCAACTGCGCTATGAATAAGACCCAGTACGAGGAGTTCATTGCCCAGCTGACCACCGCCCAGGAGGCGGAGGTTCACGGCTTTGAGGACAAGCGGGTCTTTGAAGGCTGTATGCCTGTGGAAGTTATGGCCCGCCGTGGTCAGGACACCCTGCGCTACGGCCCCTTGAAGCCTGTTGGCCTTGTAGACCCCAAGACCGGTAAAGAGCCTTACGCAGTGGTACAGCTGCGGCAGGACAATGCGGCCAAGAGCGTCTATAACATCGTTGGCTTCCAGACCCATCTGAAATTCGGCGAGCAGAAGCGTGTGTTCTCTATGATCCCGGCCCTTAAAAATGCCGAGTTTGTCCGCTACGGCGTGATGCATCAGAACACCTTCCTGCAAAGCCCCAAGCTGCTGGATAAATACTATGCCGACCGCCGTAACCCCTTGGTTGCCTTTGCCGGCCAGATGACCGGTGTTGAGGGCTATGTGGAGAGCGCAGCCTCCGGCTTCCTTGCCAGCGTGGCTATGGCAGCTAAGGTGCAGGGCAAGGACTTGCCCGAGTTCCCCAAGGAGACCGCCATCGGCGCATTGGGTCTTTACATCAGCGACGAACGGGTGGAAAATTTCCAGCCGATGAATGTAAATTTCAGCATTATCGCTCCTTTGGAGCAGCGAATCCGTAAAAAAGCAGAGAAAAACCTTGCCATTGCTAATCGCTCTTTGGCGATCATCGATGCGATGGCAGAAAAAGGTTTCTAAGAGAAAGAAGGTGCGGCTATGAAGATTATTCTGGATGCAATGGGTGGCGATAAGGCCCCACTGGCCCCGGTGATGGGTGCGGTGCAGGCAGCGAAGGATTTCGGTGCGCAGGTTGTTCTGGTCGGCAAGGGAGAGGAAATTCTGCAGGTAATGCGGGAGCAGGGAATTGAG
>JAZOSY010000040.1:0-2148 GCA_045657385.1 Faecousia sp.
CGGCCACCACATTGAAGGCCTTCGGTCAGGCAGAAGCGGCAATGCCTCTGTACGAAAACACCTTGGCCATCTACAAAGCCGGCTTAGAGCCGGAGGATCTGCTCTTTGGCGGCTTCTATAACAACTATGCCTTGGCCCTCACCGGCCTGGGCCGCTATGATGGGGCAGAGCAGGCCTACCTGTCTGCTTTGGAAGTGGTGCTTCCCAGCGATACCGGCAGGCTGGATGCGGCCGTCACCTATGTGAATATGGCCCACCTGTATGAAACCTGGGGCAAAAAGGAATCTATTTCCGAATGTCTGCAAAACGGCTTGGAGGTACTGGATAACTGGGCAGACCAAAGCGGCTATTATGCCTTCGTGCTGTCTAAGTGCGCCCCGTCTTACGGTCACTTTGGAATGACCGCTGAGGAAAAACGCCTGTCGGCTCTTTCGGAGGAGATCTATGCAAGGCATTGAGTTGGCACGCAGGTTCTATGAGACCTGCGGTATACCGATGCTGACCGAGCAGTTTTCCGCTGTTGCAGACCGGATCGCGGTAGGCCTTGTGGGCGAAGGCTCGGAGTGCTTGGGCTTTGACGATGCGACCTCCCAAGACCACGATTTTGAGCCGGGCTTCTGCCTGTTCGTCACCCGAGACGATTATGAGCAGTTTGGCTTTGCCTTGGAGCGGGCCTACGCAAAACTACCCAAGACCTTTGAGGGCTTTCGGCGTGAGACTCTATCTCCCGTGGGCGGCAACCGCCACGGCGTACTGGTGATCGAGGACTTTTATACGCGCTTTTTGGGCGCGCCTCACGCGCCGGAGTCGCCGGATCATTGGTTGCAGATACCGTCATCTGCCTTGCGCTCAGCCACAAGCGGTGAAGTTTGGCGTGACGACTTGGGATTGTTCAGCAAGACGCGCGACACCTTGCTGGCCGGTTACCCCAATGATGTGCGCCTGAAAAAGCTGGCGGCGCACGCCGTTAATATGGCCCAATCCGGTCAGTACAATCTGCCCCGTTGCCTCAGCCGGGGAGAGATGGGCGCAGCCGGACTTTGCTGCGGTGAGTTTGTCCGTCACGCGATCTCAGCGGTATACCTATTAAATAATACCTATGAGCCCTTCTACAAATGGGCCTACCGGGGTATGCGTGATCTGCCGCTGCTCTCCGGCTTGGAGCAGGAGCTGATCAGCCTGCCTAGGTCCGACGATCCCACGGCCATTGTGGAGATGATTGCGGAAAAGTTTGCAAAGGCGTTCCGCTTGCAGGGCATTTCCGGCGTGGCCGGCAGTGACTTGTCCGCCCACGCATTTGAGATGACCCGGCACATTAAAGACGGTCAAATCCGCAACCTGCACATTATGGATGGCGTATAAAGAACAAAAAGGCTTCCGCTTTTGGAAGCCTTTTGTGTATAAATCCCCATAACTTTGTCCATACTTTTGCCAAAGGAGGTCAGTTATGGAAATCAAGGATATTATGACCAAGCAGGTGGTGTCCATTCATCCGTCGGAAAGCGTGGAGGTGGCCGCCCGGACAATGACACAATATAATATAGGTGTTCTGCCAGTGTGTGCCAACGGAAAGCTCTGCGGCATCGTCACCGACCGGGACATCGTTACCCGATGCCTTGCTGCGAGCCGCCAGCCGGCCAATACCCAGGTGCGGCAGGTGATGACCGAGCGGGTAACATCCGTCCGTCCTGACATGGAAACCGGTGTTGCGGCACACTTAATGGGCCGACTGCAAATCAGACGCCTGCCTGTGGTGGAAAACGGCAATGTTTGCGGCATGGTAAGTCTGGGCGATATGGCCGCCCACGAGGAAACTGCCATCGATGCAGAAGATGTTTTGGCGGACGTTTGCAGTAACATTTCTGACAGATGAAGGGCAGAAAATGCCCCTGTTTTTGGTATATTCAATAAGTTTCAAAAAAAGCCAAAAAAATGAAAAATAGTTGTTGACAAACATAACTGCCTGTGCTAGAATGAACAGGCTCACCGCGAAAAAGTGGGGAGCAGTATGTACCTTGTAAATTGAATAACGCAAAGACGAACAAGTAACACCTTGGACAATTATGAATTGTTTAAGTTTCGAGTAAAATCGAATTTAAGCCAACGAAAATTCTTGAGTAAAATTTGCTAGACAAATTTTCTTAAAAC
>JAZOSY010000041.1:0-17725 GCA_045657385.1 Faecousia sp.
TGTGGTTCGGCTGCTACAATCGGGTGCTGACCTCGGATAAATTCACCTGCCTTTTCGGCAATCTGATCCCGGCGATCTCTCTGCTTCTGGTGATGGTGTTCCGGCTCGTGCCCAACTTCATCCGCAAGACAAAGCAAATTGCCGGCGCACGAAAATCCATCGGCAAGGGCGCAGGCGAGGGCGCGACCGCAAAGGAAAAGCTGACCCAAGGCGTCACCGTGCTGGACACTCTGACCGGCTGGGCCTTGGAGGGCAGCGTGGTCACCGGTGATTCTATGCGCGCCCGAGGCTACGGCGCAGCCAAGCGCACCAGCTTTATGATCTACAAAATGACCCCGGCGGACTGGGTCTTGCTGGGTATTATGATTTTGCTGCTGGCGCTGACCGTGACGGCCGCCTGCTTAGGGCAGATGACGGCGGAATTTGTGCCGGCGGTGCAGCTGGCAAGCACATCCTGGGGCGTGGCGGCCTACGGCTGCTATCTTCTGATCCCCACAGTATTACATGTAAAGGAGGCGATCCAATGGCACATTTCCAGATCGAGAATCTAAGCTTTTCCTATCCTGCGGCCAAGGGCAAAAAGTCATTGGACGGCATATCTCTGCAGGTGGAAAAGGGCGAATATGTTGTCCTCTGCGGCGCTTCCGGCAGCGGCAAGACAACCCTTTTGCGGCAGTTAAAGCCTGTGCTTGCCCCCTTTGGTGAGAAAACCGGCGAGATCCTCTTTAACGGCAAGGATGTTGCCTCCCTTAGCCGGCAGGAGCAGGCCTCCAAGATTGGCTATGTTATGCAGGACCCTGACGACCAGATCGTCACCGATAAGGTATGGCACGAGCTGGCCTTTGGCTTGGAGAGCATCGGCTGCGACCAGACCACTATGCGGGCCCGGGTGGCGGAAATGGCTTGTTATTTCGGTATTCAGGGCTGGTTTCATAAGGATGTGGCCACCCTCTCCGGCGGTCAGAAGCAGCTGCTGAATCTGGCATCTGTTATGGCGATGCAGCCGGAGGTGCTGATCCTGGACGAGCCCACCAGCCAGCTAGACCCCATTGCCGCGTCGGATTTTCTGAACACCGTCCGCAAGATCAATATGGAACTTGGCACCACGGTCATTATCACCGAGCATCGGCTGGAGGATATTTTTCCCTACGCAGACCGGGCGGTGGTGATGGCCGGCGGTAAGATCCTCGCCAACGACACGCCCGGTCACATCGGCAAGCAGCTCTATGCGCAGAAAAACCATATGTTTGCGGCGATGCCAACCCCTGTCCGGGTATTTTACGGAGCAGACGGAGAGGGGGATTGCCCCCTGACCGTGAGAGAGGGCAGGACTTGGCTGAGCAAAACGATACCCGACCCCAAGGTAAAAATGCTCCCCGCAAAGCAGCCTGAAAACAGTGGGGAAGAACCTGCCCTTTCCCTAAAGGAGCTGTGGTTCCGCTATGAAAAGGATAGCCCGGATGTGCTGCGTGGCGCGTCCTTGGAGGTGAAAAGAGGCACGCTGCACGCTATCGTGGGCGGCAACGGCGCAGGCAAATCCACCGCCTTAAAGGCCGTTTGCGGCGTCTGTAAGCCCTATCGGGGCAAGGTCAAGGTGCTGGGCAAGGCTGTGGACAAATACAAAGCCGCAGAATTGTTCGGCGGCTGTCTGGCAATGCTGCCCCAAGACCCCAAGAGCCTGTTTGTGAAGAAAACGGTGGCGGAGGACTTGGGCGAGATGTCCAAGGACGCTGCCAAAATTGCAGAAATTGCCGCCCTTTGTGAAATCGAAGACCTGCTGGGCAGCCATCCTTACGACCTGTCCGGCGGCGAGCAGCAGCGTGTGGCACTGGCCAAGGTGCTGCTCACCCAGCCGAAACTGCTCCTTTTAGACGAACCTACCAAGGGCATCGACAGCTTCTTCAAGGAAAAGCTGGCAGAAATATTATGTAAACTAAAAAATCAGGGTGTCACCGTGGTGATGGTCTCCCACGATGTGGAATTTTGCGCCAAATACGCGGACGCGGTCAGTATGTTCTTCGATGGACAGGTGCTGACAACCGCTGCGCCCCGGCAGTTCTTCGGCAGTAACAGCTTCTACACCACCGCCGCCAATCGTATGAGTCGGCATGTATTCTCCATGGCGGTTACCGCAGAGGATGTGGTGGAGCTGTACAGGCAGAACCGGGAGGCAGACCTATGAAAAAATCCAATATCGTCACCCTTGCGGTGTTCTTGTTGCTGATTCCTGCCACATTGTTCCTGGGCGCGAAATTGCCTGGACGGAGTTTTTATATCACCGGAACGCTGATGGTTCTGGAACTGATGATTCCGTTTTTTATGGCTTTTGAGGGGCGAAAGCCCCAGGCAAGGGAACTGGTGGTGATTGCGGTGATGTGCGCGCTGGCCATTGCCGCCCGTGTGGCCATTCCGCTGCCTCATTTCAAGGCGATTTTTGCGGTTATAATGCTCTCGGGCATTGCATTCGGGCCGGAAGTGGGCTTTATGGTGGGTGCAATTTCGGCTTTTGCCAGCAACTTTTTCTACGGCCAGGGCCCATTCACCCCCTGGCAGATGATGGCCTACGGTGCAGGCGGTATGCTGGCAGGTTTCTTATTTGCCAAAGGCCGTCTGGAGAGAAAGCCGGTGGTGATGGCCCTGTTCGGCTTTTTCACGGTGGTCCTGTGGGTCGGGCCGCTGATGGACCTGTCCAGCGTTTTTCTGACGCTGTCTTCCATCACCTGGAAATCCGCCGCTATCATTATGACATCGGCCTTTCCCATCAATATGGTGCAGGGCATCTGCACAGCATTGGTACTGCTGTTTTTGGGAAGACCCCTGCTTAACAAGTTAGAGCGCATCCAAATCAAATACGGCATGATGGGCGACCAAGACGCCCTTTAAAGCAAATTACCCTAACAAAAACCAGCCGCCGACCTGATGGTCGGCGGCTGCTGTTTATATCTCTTTTTGGAAAGTGTAGCCCACTCGTTCTACACCGTCTGCCGTAGTGCAAGGCCCGACTTCGGTTACAGTATATCCTTCCGATAAATAAAGGGTTCGTGCGGCAATATTATCTTCCGTTGTGTGAATGCCGATTTTTGTATAGCCCTTTTCTTTTGCAATCTCCTGGGCCGCAGACAAAATATATTTGCCAATGCCCTTGCGTTGGTATGCTGGTTTTACCTGCAGCATACCGAGCCAAAATTCACCGTTTTCAATATCAATTCTGAACCAGGCAACCGGTGTTTCTGTACAGACGGTATAGTATGTGCTGTCTTTGCAGGAAAGCAGTTCTCTCCAGGTATCGGTGGTACGCCGAGCGCCGTGCAGCTTGTCTATGTTTTCGTGATATGTCTCACCGATAAAAGCAATATCCTGTTCAGTGGCTACGGAATACACCAGTTTATCCATACATAACCCCCCGGTAGATGTAAGTTTATCGCGCTGTTGCTTAATGAAATTATATACCAATGGCATAGCGGAATCAAGCCGTTCTTTTCATTATCTCGCTGCCGCTGCGCAAAAGCCTTCTCCTCAAGGAGAAGGCTTTATTGCAATCCTTGCCGCCATATGCTATAATACGGGGCGAAAGCGAGGGTTTTCTATGGTTAAAATCTTATTTGTCTGCCATGGCAATATTTGCCGCAGCCCCATGGCGGAGTTTGTTTTGAAGGATATGGCTGCCAAGGCAGGCGTTGCCCATAAATTCTGCATTGAATCGGCGGCGGCCAGCCGTGAGGAGCTGGGTAACCCGGTATATCCGCCTGCAAGACGGGAGCTGGCGCGCCACGGCATCGCCTGCGACGGTCACAGAGCCCGGCAGATCACCCGGGAAGATCTCACCAAATATGACTACATTTATTATATGGACTCTAGCAATCGCCGCCGCTTGGCCGGTATGTTCCCGGACTTTGACGGCTTCCGACCCTTTTTAAGCCGGGATGTGGCTGACCCTTGGTACACCGGCGATTTCACCCAGACTTGGGCGGATGTGTGCGAGGGCTGTGAGAGAATCCTGAAGGAGTTAGCATAATGGATAAAGCACTTTTAGAAGAGCAGCTATCAGAGCTGCCGCTGTATTTTTACGGGTATATTGACCCGAAAGCCTTGGAATTTTCGGAGCGGATTCGCTACATTTGCTCTGCTGAATGCCCTATGTACGGCAAAACCTGGGCCTGCCCTCCCGGTGTGGGTGAGGTGGCGGCCTGCAAAGGGAAGTGTCAGAGTTATGTAAACTGCCTGATGATCGGCACCATTGCCGAGGTTCAGGACATTACCAACATCGACGCGACCTTGGCCACCCGGCCGGAGCACGAGGCGGTCACAAATGAAGTCCGCGACCTGTTCCGGGCGCAGGCGGTAGAGCCTTATATCCTCTCCACGGAGGCCTGCGCCATCTGCGAAAATTGTGCCTATCTAGAGGGCAAGCCCTGCCGCTATCCCGACAGGATGCACCCCTGTGTGGAGAGCCACGGCATCAATCTGATCCCCACGCTGGAGGAAAACGGCCTGGAGTTTCAGTACGGCGAAAATGTGGTCACTTGGTACTCACTGCTGTTCTTTTAATGAAAAGCAAACCCACCCCCAAACGGGGGGTGTGTTTTTATATAAGCCTCCCTCTGGGAGGGAGGTGTCAGCCAAACAGGCTGACGGAGGGAGAGAAAATAGGTGAGAGATCTCTCCCCCAGTCAAAAATCAAAGATTTTTGCCAGCCCCCTCGGCAGAGGGGGCCTTTGTTTTAACTCACTTGGTTTTCGAAGGAGTTTACATCGCCCACTTCGCCAACATCGAAGTACACATCCAGAATGCTCCGTGCAACGGATGCCACCGAACCACCGTGGCCGGCCTTTTCCACATACACGGCAATGGCGATCTTGGGGTCGTCCAGAGGTGCGTAGCACACGAATGCACCGTTATCGGAGGTGCCGTCGATACCGGTTTCTGCGGTGCCGGTCTTACCTGCCACCTTGATGGGGTAGCCCATAAAAGTGGTGTCAGCCGTACCGGCGACGGTACTGGTAACCAGGTACATACCGTGGGAATAGGTGTCGTAGGTCGCTTGAGAGATGTCCATATGGCTGACAAGTTGGCTCTTGTTCTCCAAAAGCAGTGTGCGGTAGTCAGAAGCAACAACACGATTCAGGAAAGTGGCTTTGTAGCGGTTACCCTTGTTGGCAAGGGTGGAAGTGTACACGCAAAGCTGCAAAGGTGTGAAGCGGTTTTCCGACTGACCGATGGCGGCCAGAACCTGGTCACCGGTGTACCACTGGGAATTATCGCCGGTGTACAGCTCCGCCTTTGTTTCTGCATTGGCACGATGGCCGATATACTCGGGCAGCTCCACGCCGGTCTTTTCACCAAGGCCGAAGCCCTTAGCGGTGGAGTCCATAGCGCTCAGGGAAATTTTACTGCCGATTTCATAGAAGAAATAGTTACAGGACATCTGTAGCGCCTGGGCTGCGTTGACGGTGCCGTGAGTGTTGCCGTAATCGGTGTACTGCAAGCAGTAAATGGTCATATCACCGATTTCGAACTTACCTTTGTCCCGAATGGTTGTGCTGCCGTCAATCAGCTTGGATTCCATAGCGGCAACCACCATACTCATTTTGTAGGTAGAGCCGGGAGGGTAGGTGGCTAGCAATGCCCGGTTGTACAGGGGGTCATATTCCTGCTTCAGCAGTTCGTCGTAATCTTCAAAGAAGGTGTTCAGGTCGTAGGTAGGATAACTGCCGCTGGCAAGAATCTGGCCCGTTTTCACATCCATCGCCACAAAGGCACCGCCTTCGGCATCGTGACCGTCTTTAGGTTTGCCGTTTTTATCCGGCTCTTGGGCGCGCAGTTCTTCAATGACCTGGGCCAAACGGTCCTCACCGGCCATCTGCAGGTTCAAATCGATGGAAACTTCCACGTTGGAACCGGCTTTCGGCTCCTGCTGGTAGACAGATGACACCAAAGTGCCGTCTACCGTAACGGTGTCCAGACGCCAGCCGTCCACGCCGTGGAGGTACTCTTCATAGGCGGCCTCCAGACCGTCCTGGCCGATTTCTGCATCCATTTCGTAACCGGGAATGTTCTTGTAATACTCCCATTGCTCCGCATTCATAGCGCCCACATAGCCCAAAATATGGGCCGCATAGGGCGATGCGTATTCGCGGACAGTGGAGGCTTCGACCTTCATACCGGGGATATTCAATTCCACGATGGCAGACAGGTCTTCGTCGCTGGCGTCCACCATAAACACATAGGTGGGCAGAGCCCGTACGCATTTGCGAAGCGTCATTTCATAAAGCAAGCCGATGACCTTCCGGGCCTCGTCGTCAGTCCACTCGGTGGGAATTCTGTATCGCTCCCGAAGCTTATCAACAAGCAAAGGCGCGGTAATATCGGAGTCCAGACCGCCCATATAGTTCAGAAATTCCTGGAAGTAGCCCTGCCAAGTAGAGTTGTACTGGTCCAAGGTATAGGTGAACGGACGCTCCTGGGAGATGGGGAAATGCTCAGTATAGGTGATGCCGGCTTCCTCACAGCGTTTGACCAGCCGCAGCAGGTTTTGGTTGGTGCCGTCAGCATTTAGTAACACGTAGTGGTTGACGATCAGGTCATAACTGGCCCGGTTGCCCACCAAAAGGTTACCGTTTCTGTCCAAAATATCACCACGTGCTGCTTTCACACGGGTCAGGGTGGTAAAAGTGGCTTGGTTGTCGGTTTTGCCACCGGTTTCGATAATCTGCAGGTCGTAAAGTCGCAGGACAAAGATGCCCAACAGGATTGCAAATGCCACAATAAGAAATGTGGCGCGCACTTTGCTCATTCTTTCCATGACTGTCCTCCAATGGCTCCGATGGACTTAAACAGGGGATACAAAACAGGTGCAACCAAAAGGGAAAGTCCGGCAGTGATGAAAAAGCCGTGGAACCGGGAGAACAGCGTCAGCCCCAAAAACAGGCCGAAGAAGAAATTCACCAGTTCGTAAACAACCATCGCCACGATCACGCAGAGCATGGCGGAAGGGAAGCTGGGCTGCAGGAAAGCCTGACGCAGCACACATACACAGATACTCAAAATGGTGATAGCCACCATTGAGTACGGACCCGGCGCTGTGCCGGAAAACAGGTACAACAGGCTGGAAATCAGCGCGAAGATACAGCTGTTTTGTGCGCCCTCAAGGACGCAGATTAAGAATATGGCGCAAGGCACCAGCTCGGAAGTGGCATTCATAATGCGCACGCCACTGAGTAGCACATCCTGCACAACGGAAAGGAATACCAGAACGAGGGCATAAAGACCCCATTTCAGCACGCTTTTTCGCTGCTTGGGCGTGAGAATCAGATGGCTGAGCAATGTGTTTCGGGATTTATCCGGACGAAAATCAGTCTTTTTAGCCATGGCAATCACCCTGCGTTGTATTCGGTTACGATGAATACCTGCTCCAGACTGCGCACATCAGCGGCAGGTTGCAAAAGGGCAAACTTTGCAACGCCGGTGTCGTCAAAACCTGCGTCTACAACGTGTCCCAAAATCAGGTTTCGGGGATAAACGGTAGAGCCGGTAGTGACCACCTGGTCCTGGTTTCGGATAACGGCAGAGGAGGGCAGGTAGTTCATACGCAAAAGACCTTGCAGGCCCGATGCGTAACCGCCTTGCACCATACCGCTGTGGCCGGAAGCTGCGATGGTGGCGCTGATTTCCAAAGAGGAGTCCAGCACGGATTTGACCACCGCATAGTTTATGCCCACTTCGCTGACCAGACCGACCAATTCACCGTATGCTGTGATGGCGCACATGCCGGCCTGAATACCCACGTTGGAACCGCGGTTGATGGTGAAGGTACTGCTCCAATCCACAGAACTGGTGGAGATGATATAGGCGTCAACCAGCTTGTAGTCCTCGTTTGATTCCAAAAGACCCAAAGCGGCGCGCAGGCGTTCATTCTCCTGCTTGGTGGCAAAGGCATCTCTGGCTTCGTCCTCGATACCGGCCAGCTGGGCTTTCAGGGCATTGTTTTCTTCCAGCAGAGCCTCGTATTTGAATATATAGTTGTAAATCTGTTGAGATTGGTCGGCAAGTTTACTTACACCGGTACGTGCCGGTGCCAGAATGCCCTGCACAACCGCTTGAGGGAAATTGGTTCCCGTCAAAGAAGTAACCACCGCCAGCACCACCGCAAGGATTAGCGCAAGAATCATCACGATTCGCATGCGGGTTGTAAAAAAGTGTCTCATAGGTTTTCCTCCATATATTCCGGGGCAATTTGGCGCAAAATCTGTCCCAAACGGCACACCGGCAGGCCCACTACATTAAAGTAGTCGCCGGAAATTTTATCAACAAATAAGGATGCATATCCCTGAATTCCGTAAGCACCAGCCTTGTCCATAGGCTCGCCGGTACGGATATACGCCCAAATTTCTCCGTCGGTCAAATCACGGAAGTGAATGTCCGTCACTTCTGTGCAAACGCTGAGCCGATCACCGCGCAGAACGCACAGGCCGGTCATCACCTGGTGGTCGCGGCCGGAGAGTATTTTGAGCATGCGGAAAGCATCTTCTTCATCTTTTGGTTTGCATAATATTTCGTTCTCACACACAACAATGGTGTCGGCGGCAATCACCACATCGCCCGGCTCCCGGTCGATGGCTTCGGCCTTCAGTCGGCTGATTCGAGCCACCTCCTCATAGGGGGATTTTTCCGAATCCATAGTTTCGTCAATGTCCGCCACCTGAATGGTAAAGGGCAGGCGCAGAAGTCCCAACAGCTCTTTCCGTCGGGGAGATTGAGATGCGAGAATCAGTTGCATAGCGTCTCCGTAAAAAAATGAATTTATTCCACACCCCGTAAGTACAGACCTCTGGTGCAAGCGCCGGGGTCAAAGGGAATGGGGTTGCGACAGGCGGCAAGAATTTGGTCTACCTCTTTGGGGTTTTCTGTGGTAAACAGCAAACGGGTTGCCCACAGACCCAAACGGGACAGGTCGTCCTGCCGGTCCAGCCAATAGAGCTTTTTGCCATTGAGCAGAACGCTACGACAGGTGTTGGCGTCCTTTATAACGGGGAATTCGGCACCGGTTTTGTCGGTCAGCTTGGTTGCGCCTGTTTTGCAGGTGCATTGACCGGTTCGGCCCTGAATCAGGCAGTTCTGTGTAATCATCAGTGGTAGCCGACCGTAGACCAGCAATTCGCAGGGAACGGCTTTGCTCACATCGCGAATTTGCGGAAGGGTCATTTCAAAACTCAGACAGGCAGAACGCAAGCGCAAATCACGGGCGCAATTGACAGCCCGGGAATTGTATAAATTCAGGCCAAAGTCGCCTCTTGCCCGAAGGCCACATTCCCGCACAGGCAGAAGCAGACCCACATTGCCAACAAGCGCCTCTTGCACGCCCAGTGCTTTTACATTCAGCATATCCTGGCGTAGTTGGTTTAGCTCGGTATCGGTGACAACACGGGGCAGGACAGCGCAGACCGTTGTTTGCGCTACGAGGCTTTGGCAGAATGTGGAATCACTGCACAGAATATGCAAAGGCACATACAGCACCGCTGGATTGGTATCCAAGAGTTTTTGGGTAATTTGCTCCCGGGTTGTGACCTGAACGGTAAATTCCGGACGGGTGCGGACACCGCTGTAAGCAGGCACTTTGCTAACGCGACCCAGTACGGGAGATTCCCGTCTGGCGCGCAGAACGGTCAAGTGGTTCAGCGCGTCACGGCGCATAGCGTTAATGGCCGCAGCCGACAGCATCAGACCCGGGGTGATGTCCGATTGGACCCGGACACAGCGATAGGGCGTACCGCCGGTTTTGGACAAACGCAGCTCCAAATCATCGTGATTCAGGGCTACGGTACGGGCAACTTCCGGGGCAGGGCCGTTTACAGTGCAAATATGGCCGTCTTTGTCCAGTACACGCAGGAGGGTTTGCTCCGGATGGACAACCGCTTGAAATTCAATATCTACCAAGGGGTTTTCCGCTGTTTCATAGCTTTGACGCATCTGCTTGTACCAGTGCTCGTTGGCGGATTCTTCCTCCCGGATGCCGAACATATGAGGGCCGGTCTTGCCGGTGTAATAGTCGGTAAAGCCCTGGCGGTTAAAGGCAGTGGACAGTTGTTCCATCATCTCCCGGGTCACATTGCCGGTGTCGATGGCGTGGCGATAGACCTGTGTGACGGCGGCCACATATTCGGCCCGTTTCATACGACCCTCCAGCTTCAAAGAGGCGACACCCATAGCCTCCAGGTCCTTCACAAACTGCACAGTGCAGTTGTCTTTCAGGCTCAAGGGATATTTATTTTCCCAGCGGTTGTAGCCGTAGCTTTGACGGCAGGGCTGGGCGCAACGACCACGATTACCGGAACGACCGCCGATGGCCGCGGACAGGTAGCATTGGCCGGAATAGCTCATACACAGGGCGCCGTGGCCGAATACTTCAATTTCAATGGGAGAGTTCTGGCAGATATAGCGAATCTCCTCCCGGGACAGCTCCCGGCTCAGGACCACCCGGGTCATACCCAAGCCGGCACAGAAGTGGACGCCGGACAGGGAATGGACGGTCATTTGGGTGGAACCGTGCAGAGGGATATGGGGGGCGATTTGCTGGCAAAGGGAAACGATTCCCAAATCCTGCACAATAAAGGCATCTACACCGGCTGTGGCGGCATGACGAATCAGCGCTGTGGCTTCTTCGGTTTCTTTATCGGAAACCAGGGTGTTCAGTGTCAGGTGAACAGCCACACCGCGGATATGACAATATTTCACTGCTTCGGTCAGGGCCTGGGGGGTGAAATTCTTTGCGCTCTGGCGCGCATTGAAAGAACCGCAGCCCAGATATACTGCGTTAGCGCCGTTTTGTACCGCTGCGCGCAGGGCTTCCATAGACCCGGCCGGTGCCAAAAGTTCCAACATAATTTTCTCTCTCCAAATGGTATATTGCCTTTAGTATACCATAATTAAAATACAACTTCTACCCCATAGACAAAAATTTAAGAAAAATTCAAATGAAAATCGGCAAATGCCGCCGCGCATAAGAAAAAAGCCTTTGTTCAAAATAAGTTTATAACATTTCCCTTGACATTTTTAGCACTCTCTGCTATAGTGTGCTTAGCACTCAAGCACAAAGAGTGCTAAACGTAAAAAAGAGGAGGATTTTCGTGGAACTGACCGAACGGAAAAAGAAAGTATTGCGCAGCGTGGTTGATTTGTATATCCGCACTGCCGAGCCTGTTGGTTCAAAGGCAATTACCGAATTGCCGGATATGAAATATTCCTCCGCAACCATCCGCAACGAAATGGCGGAGCTGACCACTATGGGTTATCTGGAGCAGCCCCACACCAGCGCAGGCCGCATTCCTGCTGCCGCAGGCTACCGGCTGTATGTGGATGAACTGATGGCGGACTACCGCCTGAGCCTGGATGAGACCCAATCCATTAACCTGGCCATCGAAGAAAAGATGCAGCGTGTGGATAAAATGCTGGAAAAGGTTGCAAAATTGGTTAGTCAGGCAACGGACCTGCCGGCCATCTCCGCAGCCTCCCGTCACAGCAGCACAACGGTTCGCCGGTTCGAGCTGATCGCTGCCGATACGGCCAGCGTGATTCTTGTGATTATGCTCTCCGATGAGCAGGTGGCCAACAAGGTCATCAAGCTGCCGGTGCAGCTGATGCAGAGCGATCTGCAGGTGTTAAGCGCCGTGCTGAACGCCACCATGACCGACCTGACTCCCGACGATTTCACCCAAGACCTGCTGGAACGGGTGATGAATGCAGCCGGTGCAGCCGGTGCGTTGGTGCCTGTGATTATGGAGTTCACCGCCGAGGTCCTGCGAGGCCACGGCAGCACCAATATGGCCGTTGCCGGACAGATGCGTCTTTTGGGTCAGCCCGAATACCGGGATGTGGATAAGGCCCAGAAAATTATGTCCACGCTGGATGAGGAAGCCCTTTCCAATCTGCCTGCCATTATGCAGAACCAGAACGGCACCAAGGTGCTGGTTGGCCCTGAGAATGTGGCCCAGGAACTGAAAGACACCTCGGTTGTTATGACAAAGTTTGACATCGGCGATGGTATGCAGGGTATGATTGGCGTGGTTGGCCCCACCCGTATGGACTATGCAAAGGTAACCGCAAGACTTTCCTACTTTGCCGAGAGTCTTTCCAAGATGTTTGCAAAGCCTGAGCAGGCGCAATTGCCCCAATCTGCAGAAGAACCCCACAAGGAGGCGTAATCCGTGGCAAAAAAAGAAAAGAAAGCTACCGAAGAACAGGTAGAAGAAACAATAGAGCAACCGGCAGAAGAAACGACTGAACAGGAAGCTCCTGAAAAAAACGAATGGGAAGAAAAGTACAACGCCGAGCACGACAGTTACCTGCGTTTGGCGGCTGACTACGATAACTTCCGCAAGCGCACCATCAAGGAAAAGGAAGCCTCCTACGGCAACGGCAAAGCCGACGCAGTGGAAAAGCTCCTGCCTGTCTATGACAACTTAGAGCGTGCGCTGAACCAGCCCACCGAGGACGAGGCTTACAAAAAAGGCGTGGAGATGACGATGACCCAGCTGGTCAGCATTTTTGCCGGCCTTGGCGTTGAAATCTTCGGCAATGTGGGGGACGAATTTGACCCCAATATGCACAATGCCGTGATGCACATCGAAGATGAAAACTTCGGTGAGAACACCATCTGTCAGGTGTTCCAAAAGGGCTTCAAACTGGGAGACAAAATCGTGCGGTTTGCCATGGTGCAGGTCGCGAACTAACATTGTATAAAATTTTTCTTGAATTAGGAGGAAATTATTATGGGTAAAATTATTGGTATTGACTTGGGTACAACCAACTCTTGTGTTGCTGTTCTGGAAGGCGGCGAGGCTGTTGTGATCGCCAATGCCGAAGGCGGCAGAACCACACCTTCTGTGGTGGCATTCTCCAAGACCGGTGAGCGTATGGTAGGTCAGGTGGCGAAGCGTCAGGCTGTTACCAACGCAGACCGCACCATCGCATCCATCAAGCGCCACATGGGCGACGATTATCATGTAAACATCGACGGCAAGGGCTACACCCCTCAGGAAATCAGCGCTATGGTTCTGCAGAAGCTGAAGGCAGATGCTGAAGCCTACTTGGGTCAGACCGTGACCGAAGCCGTCATCACCGTTCCTGCTTACTTTAGCGATGCCCAGCGTCAGGCTACCAAGGACGCTGGCAAGATTGCCGGTCTGGATGTAAAGCGTATCATCAACGAGCCCACCGCTGCTGCACTGGCTTACGGCCTGGATAAGGACAACGACCAGAAGATCATGGTTTATGACTTGGGCGGCGGCACCTTCGACGTTTCCATTCTGGAAATCGGCGACGGCATCGTGGAAGTTTTGGCTACTGCCGGCGACACTCGCCTGGGCGGCGATGACTTCGACGAGCGGATTATGGACTACCTGACCCTCGAGTTCAAGAAGGCCGAGGGCATCGACCTGAAGAACGATAAGATGGCTATGCAGCGTCTGCGCGAGGCTGCCGAGAAGGCAAAGATCGAGCTGTCCGGCATGACCACCACCGCCATCAACCTGCCTTATATCACCGCTGACGCTACCGGCCCCAAGCACTTGGAAGTGAACCTGTCCCGTGCCAAGTTCAACGAGATGACCGCAGACCTGGTTGAGCGTACTTTGAAGCCTGTCCGTCAGGCAATGAGTGACGCCGGTCTGAAGCCCTCCGACCTGCACAAGGTCCTGCTGGTTGGCGGTTCTACCCGTATTCCTGCCGTTCAGGAAGCTGTTAGGGGTATCACCGGCAAGGAAGGCTTCAAGGGCATTAACCCCGACGAGTGCGTGGCTCTGGGCGCAGCCATTCAGGGCGGCGTTCTCACCGGCGATGTGAAGGATGTGGTCCTGCTGGACGTTACCCCTCTGTCTTTGGGCATTGAGACCATGGGCGGCGTGTTCACTCGCCTGATCGTGCGCAACACCACCATTCCTGTTCGCAAGAGCCAGATCTTCTCCACCGCCGCTGACAACCAGCCCTCCGTTGAGGTTCACGTGCTGCAGGGCGAGCGCGAGATGGCTGCTTACAACAAGACTCTGGGCCGCTTCCAGCTGTCCGGCATCGCACCTGCACCCCGTGGTGTTCCTCAGATCGAGGTTGCCTTTGACATCGACGCCAACGGCATCGTAAAGGTCTCCGCTAAGGATCTGGGTACCGGCAAGGAGCAGGACATCACCATCACCGCTTCCACCAACCTGAGCCAGGAAGATATCGACAAGGCTGTTCGGGACGCTGAGCAGTTCGCTGCCGAGGATAAGGCTAAGAAGGAAGAAGTGGACACCCACAACAACGCCGAGCACCTGATTTACCAGACCGAAAAGACTTTGGAAGAACTGGGTGACAAGATCACTGCTGACGAGAAGGCAACCGTCGAGGCTGCTATCGAGAAGCTGAAGGAAGCCAACAAGGGCACCGACCTGGAGGCCATCAAGACCGCCGGTGACGACCTGCAGAAGGCCTTCCACCCCATCGCAACCAAGCTGTATCAGAATGCCGCTCCTCAGGACGGTAATTGCGGCGGCGATTGCGGCAACTGCGGCGATGACGGCGTAGTAGACGCTGACTATCAGACAGTTGACTAAGAACTTACCCCAAAGGGGCGGTTATGCCGCCCCTTTTCGGCGCATAAGCCCCTTGCCTCTCCCCTTGGGAGAGGTGGCACGGCATAAGCCGTGACGGAGAGGGCCCTCTCAGTCAGCTTCGCTGACAGCTCTCCCAGAGGGAGAGCCAAGATTTTTGTTTCTCCAGATGAGGTTGAAGACAATGGCAGAAGAAAAACGCGACTATTATGAGGTGCTGGGCGTTGAAAAGGGCGCCAGCGCTGATGAAATAAAAAAGGCCTACCGAAAGGCGGCCATGAAATATCACCCGGACCGTAACCCCGGCGACAAAGAAGCGGAGGAGAAGTTCAAGGAATTGGGCGAAGCATACGAAGTGCTGTCCGATGAGGAAAAACGCTCCCGTTATGACCAGTTCGGCTTTGCAGGCGTTGACCCCAATTATGGTGGCGGTGCCGGATTTGGCGGCGGTGGTTTTGGCGGTTTCGGCTTTGGTGACTTGGGCGATATTTTCGGTGACATCTTTGGCGGCGGCAGCCGTCGGCAGAGCAACCAAAACGCGCCCCGTCGTGGCGAAAATGTTGTTTCTCAACTGGAACTGACCTTCGAAGAAGCCGCATTCGGTGTGGAAAAAGAAGTGTCCGCACAGCGGATTGAGAACTGCGCCGTGTGTAACGGCTCCGGTTCGGCCGATGGCGAGATTGAGACTTGTTCCCGTTGTCGCGGTACCGGTCAGGTGCGTACCACCCAGAATTTTATGGGTATGCAGATGCAGTCCACTTCTACCTGCCCCCAGTGTTCCGGCCGTGGCAAGATTGTGAAAAATCCCTGTAACACCTGTCGTGGCAAGGGCAAGGTGCGCCGCACACAAAAGATCAAGGTGAGTGTTCCTGCTGGTATCAACCACGGTCAGACCGTCCGGGTTCGAAACGAGGGCTGCGTAGGCTTTAACGGCGGTCCCAACGGCGATCTGATGGTGGATATTTACATCAAGCGGCATCCTCTGTTTGAAAGAGATGGCATCAATGTCTATTGCGAAGTGCCGATTACATTCTCTCAGGCAGCTTTGGGCGCAGAGATTGAAGTGCCGACTCTGGACGGCAAAGTCAAGTACGAGATTCCCGAGGGTACCCAGACCGGAAGAGTTTTCTCTATGTCAGGCCGGGGCATTCCCGTTATTAACAATTCCAAGCGCCGTGGCGACCATCGCTTTGCGGTAGTGGTGGAAACCCCCACCAAGCTGACCAAGGAGCAAAAAGAGCTGCTGCGCCGGTTGGATGAATCACTGGAGGGCAAGTCCAGCCCCCAGCGGAAAAAATTCTTTGATACAATCAAGGACTTTTTCGATTGAATGTGATATTTGTCACATAATTTTTCCAAAAATTGGGGTATACTAGCGGTAGAAAACAAAACAAGGAGGAATAGACAATGTCTGTATTTCATATCACAAAAGATACCTTCGACAAGGAAGTTTTGGGTTCCGACAAGCCTGTTCTGGTGGACTTTTGGGCGCCTTGGTGCGGTCCTTGCCGCATGGTTTCTCCCGTCATCGACGAGATCGCCGAGGAGCGTGAGGACATCAAAGTCTGTAAAATCAATGTGGACGAAGAGCCGGACCTGGCAAATCAGTACCAGGTGATGAGCATTCCTACCCTGATGGTCTTCAAAAACGGCGAACTGGTAAAGCAATCCCAGGGCGCACGACCCAAACCCCAAATCTTAGAAATGCTGTAAAAAAGAAACCCGACCCACATTTGTGGGTCGGGTTTTTGTTTTATACGGTTTCTTTCAGCCGTCTTTCTTCTTTGGTTTTGCAGAACTTTTCCAGCTGGGGAACCAGCAGCAGGCAGATCAGCGCTGCGGTGAAGCCGCCGTTGTACAGGCAGAAACCGCCGTGCATATCGGGAACGGCAGTGACCAGCAGATAGTGCAGACCGCCGGCCAAAATGCCGTAGCCGAAGCCGTACTTGCCGGAAATGGGGGACATACCGTTTGCGTAGCACAGACCAATCAGAATGCTCTGGTTGCCGATGGTCAGGGCATATGCTTCCGTGCCGCCAAGCATCTTGTAAATCCAGCCAAACAGGAAGGAAGTGATCATATAACCTGCCATAATGGGCAGGACGTTCCAGGGATGAGAGCCGGAGTTGCAGGTGGCCAGCATACAGAACACGATGCCGAATGTCATACCGGTCCAGACGTCCTTGCCGTCAATTGCGCCGGCTAAGTTAAAGTAGCCCACAATCATCAGACCGAACAGGCCCACATTCATCAAAAACGGAGCGTAGCCATATTTGGAAGTAAAGCATACGCCGTGGCCGGAGTCCTTCAAAAGGGCCCAGTAGTCCTTAGGCTTGCAGCCCATAAGCAGGGCAAACACAATGCACAGAGCAAATACGGCAATGCAGAAGATATTTGCGCCGGTTTGGAATGTGGTATCCAAAGCGCCCAGCGTGGATAACTTCAGCGCGGCAGGAGTTGTGCCCAGCATCACATTGTACAGAACGGAGCGCAGGAAAAATGCGGTCATGCCGATGGGTACGGCAGCGGAGTAGTGGTCATAGCCCTTGTGGATATTGGGCGCGTGGGCCAAACCTGCAGGCAGGAAGAAGCCGATGATCAGGCCAATGAACAGGGCAAGACCCAGACCCAGCCAGTTGAAGCCGATATATTCAGTTCCGGGATAGCGGAACAGCAAATCCGAAATTAAGGGGGCAATACCGGTGGAGTAGAGCATAGCGTTGGACATGGCGCCCAGGCTTTCTTTCTTCACGGCGGCGTATAGACAGACGCCCAAAATGGTGGGAATCATATTTAAGATGTTCATACCCCAAGAGGCAAAACCGATGGTGAGCAGCACACCCAAAGTGGTTACCTGATTGGGTTTTGCACCGGGCAGGCAGGTGAGGAGTGTGCAGAAAATGCCAACCAAACCCATATTCAGGAATGTGGCAGAAATGCCGCCCAGGGCGAAATAGTTGGTGGAGATTTTGCAGGGTTTGGTCATAATTTCAAACAGACCGGTGAACATAGTGTTTCTGTTGGGCAGGCAAACTGCTGCCACGATGAAACAGGCGCTGATGAAAGCGAAGAACAACCGCAGGAAGTTGCCTTCAGACATGTTTTTGATTCTCTTCATTGTTTTTCCCTCTTTTCAAAAAAAGCAC